>CAZUKI010000065.1:0-10256 GCA_964620785.1 uncultured Aestuariivirga sp. | reverse complement strand
TTGATGTGCCATTGGAATCCTTCGCTTTTTTCCCTTCGTGGGGCGCTAGCCAGCGAAATCTACGAATCTAAACGGCAGATGAACAGGGCATTCAGCGAGCGTTCCTGAGGGGGCACCTATGTTGGCTTCAAGTTCAACGCTTGAAACAACAGGAACCCGGGAGGTTCACAATGTTCCGCTACACACTCTTCGTCCTCGCAGTTGCCGGTTCTGCCGCCACCGCCGTGGCCGCCATCGCGCCGGGCACCTCCACCGCCATCAACCCGAAGAATGTGACCATCATCGAGAAAACCCAGTCCTGGCACGTCGTGAACGAGCTCACCGTCCAGACCTGCGCGATGGAGGACTGCTCCGACACGCCGCAAGGCTGATTGAATACGATTGGTGGCTCCCCAAGATCCGCCAACGTCAGAAGCCGGGGCCAGGACCTCTGTTCAACCCGCCCCCTCGCCAGAGTTTTCTGGCCCCGGTTTCCACCCTTTCTTCCCGGACAGCCCCCGATCCCCTGCAACCCACGCTGTCCCTCCTCTGGCCCCGGCCCTCCCGCCGGGGCCATTTTTTTGGTGCCGTGAAACTTTGTCCGGCACCGGACGTTTATCCTGCAGCAATAGTGAAAAGGGCCTGCTTCGCGGGCCCCGCGCCGCTTCATTCGTGAGTCTGAGGAGGTTTGAATATGTTTCGGTATTCGCTCTTTGTGATTGCCGTCCTGGGTTCTGCTGCGACGGCACTTGCAGCCATTGCGCCTGGCACCGCAACCAATGTGCGGAACATGACAGTCATCGCAAAAAACCAGACCTGGCATGTGGTCGACAACCTCACGGTGCAGCCGTGTCATGTCGAAGACTGCAGCGACACGCCGCAAACCTAACCCGCGTCCATCGGGTTTTCCCGGACAGCGATTTCCCCGCACCCACAGCTGTCCCACCTTGGAACCCCGGCCCGCTGCCGGGGTTTTCTTTCTGCGCGGCTTTTTTCCAGGCGCGCCGCGTGAACGTCAGATGAATGGAGCATTCAGCACGGGTTCCCGAAGGCCATGCCAAATTCCATCCAACATCAACAATGATCCCAAACGGGAGAGCGTCATGAAGAGCATCAAGACCCTGACACTGTCGGCCACGCTGGCTGCCGTGTTTCTGTCGGCTGGAGCGTTCGCCCATGTGGCGAGCCCCATCAAGGGAACGACCATCCAGACAGCCAAGGCCAATGTGACGGTCATCCGCAAGAATTCGCAGTGGCCGGCCATCATCCGCCTGTCGGCCTGTGACCTTCGCCGCTGCGTCGAAGCCTGATCCACAACAACCGTTTCGCCCATTCGCTGCACGGCGCAGCTTGCGCGGCGAAAGACAGCCGGTGTGGCCCGGTCCGCAAACGCCCCCTCAAGGGCCGGGCCACCCGGGTGTTCTCAGGAAAGTGACTACGCCATGACCAAGACAATTCTTGCAATCGCCCTGCTCTGCCTCGCAACCCCCTCCCATGCGGCCGTGAAAAACTTCTTCACACCGCAGTTCCAGGGCGGGCGCCTTTCATCCTGTCTTGCGGACAACAGCACCTGTGGCAAGCCCGTGGCTGATGCCTTCTGCAAGGCCGAAGGTTTTTCGGAGTCAATCCTTTTTGCCCGGGAACCCATTGCAGAGGCCAAGCTCCTGGACGGTGAAGCACTATGTAAGGGGGGCAGCTGTGAAGCGTTCACGCGTATCAAGTGCTTTTCCGGCGGTGAGCAAACGTCCAGCAGCAATTAGCACCGGTGGTGACGACTGCCCCTGACGAAAAGGTTCGACCGCGAGTCCTCTTGTAACGGGGAAAGTCAGGGAATTTCTGGAAGTTCTGACCGTCGACGTATCCCCATCCTGTCTCGCCTCCCAATGCGAATGCATGGGTGACAATTCCCTAGTCTTCGCCAAAGTCTGCCCCGCCCACAGTCCAATCCTGGCCGTCTTCGTCCTCCTTGGCACTCTGAAACTCTCATATCCCCTGGTTTAGAAATGCCGGTCAGGTCAGAAGCGTCCGCATCTGTCGGAAATCCTGATGATGCAAAAACGGCAGCTTCACTACGGGTACCATCAGGAGTTGAAGCGACAGCCATTCACCCTCGGCCAAACTATACTAGGCCCGTGCTTTTAGAAATTCTCACTAACGAGTTTTCCGCACCTACATTCATTTGCCCACACTCAACAGCAGGTGGACAACATGGACAAACTAACACTCACGCTCACGCCCGGCCTGGCGCAGTGGCAGGGCTACACACTTCTAATCGGCCTCGGCATTGTCTCACTTGCTATCGCATTTCTGGTTAGACAGTACCTCGTACGCAACACGCACGACTTCATTATTTCCAATCGCAAGGTAGGCTTGGGCTTCGGCATTGGCTCAGTCATCGCGGTTTGGACTTGGGCCATGGCCGTTCTCATGAGTTCAGCCATGACCTATCAGTGGGGACTGTCCGGCCTGTTTTGGTTTGTCGTTCCGAATGGACTTGCGGTCATGGCGGTCATTCCCTTCGCCCGCAAGCTGCGCAGCAGCATGCCTCATGGCTATACCATTTCCGAATTCATCAACTATCGCTTCAACCATTCACAGGTGGCGTCAACCATCGTGACGCTGACGATGATTTTCGGAATTATCCTTGAAATTCTGATCAATCTCAAAGGCACTTCCATTGTCATTTCTTCAGTTTTCGGCATCAACTGGGCCGTTGCCGCGCTCGTCGGAATCGCATCCGTCCTTGCCTACTCCTATTTCGGAGGTCTTTGGACGAGCGTCATAACGGCAACAATCAATACGCTGATGATCACCGTTCCAGCCGGCATTATCGTGGCATTGGTGTATGACAAGATACCGGGTGGCACCGCAGCTGTGATTGACGCAGTGGGCCAAGCAAACCCTTCAAACTTGTCAGTGTTCCGGGCCGATGCCGCTGCTGGCTTCGGCATCACGCTCGCTTTCGGTCTGCTTGCGGCAACGATTGCCGATCAGACGTTCTGGCAGAAAGTCTGGTCCATCCGCTCGTCGCAGGTGAGCAAGACATTTCTTTGGGCCGGTGCACTCTTTTATCCGATTCCAATCGCCCTTGGCATGATCGGTCTCGTCGGCATCGCCTACGGGATCACCCCCCAGGATATTGGTGGCGATATCGCAGCCATCGGACCCTATGTCGTCTCGCACATTGGTCTCCCGGTCGCGATTGTCCTCGTCTATGTCCTGGTCATTCTTGCCGCCTGCTACTCGACAATTGATGGCGCCAGCGCTGCCCTGTCATCGGTAGTGGCGATCGACATCGTCAAGCGCTACGCGCCATCAATCTCGGAACGCCTACTCTTCATCATCACGAAGATATCGACCCTGATCGGCGGCCTGATTGCACTTGCCATCGTCCTGTCCGGGGCCGACTTCACAACCCTGGTGCTTACAACCTATGCGCTGAAGACGGCAATCTTGTTGCCGCTCTCGCTCGCTATTCTGTGGCCCAGGACCAACACACTTGGCTTCGTTGGCGGAATTGTGCTGGCAATCCTCATCGGCATGACGATCCGCTCATACTACGGCGAACTCATCGGAACGCTGTCAATTCTGGCTATCAGCGGCCTGACAGTCGTCGCAGGAGCGCTCGTCTCGCCCCAGAAATTCGACGCAACAGTCTTGAAGAAGGCTCGCGATCTCGAAAGTTCAGACCATGACGAGGATCTGCTCGCCTTGGCGAAGCAGCCCGCTCAATAATCCACCAAAAGGAAAGCAAACACGACTATGTCGACGATCAGCTTATTCATCACAGTTCTTGGGCTGGCAGCCACGCTCCTCTTCGCCGCAGGATTCTACCGCGGACTTCGCCAAAGCATTCAGGCGAGAAGTGCAGAATCCAGGAAAGAGGATACCTATGACGAGAACGACCGATGGTCCAGTGCCATCTTCGCAGTGGTTGCGTCTGCGGTCATCATTGCGCTTGTTGGTGTTTGGCCTTCCACAATCTACGCTGGTCCCATTCTCGTTATCCTGACCGCAGCTGCAAATGGCATCGCCTTTTTCCTCGACGAAGGCTCACCATCTCCGAGCAAACGATAAAGGCACAGAGTATCATAATATGTCGAAGAAAAAGGCTCACTTGCTGGGGTTCATTCAGCATGGCGTGAATAGTCACGCGACAGGAATGTGGCGGCATCCGCAGGACAAGGTGGGCTGGCACTATGCCCGCCCCGCTTACTGGCAACATTTGGCGAGAACCATGGAGCGTGGCTTGTTCGACGCCATGTTCATTGCCGATGAACTGGCCCCCTATAACACTCACGGGGGCAGTTCCGACCCAATCGTGAAATATGCAGTCCAGTGCCCCACGCACGAGCCCTCCACTATTGCACCGATCATAACAGGAGCTACCCAACATCTCGGTGTGGGCGTTACCCTGTCGACTGCCTTCGAACACCCCTACTCCATGTGCAGACGTCTCAGCAGTCTCGATCACCTGTCGGATGGCCGGGTCGCTTGGAACATCGTCAGTTCCTATTCGAAGAGCGAATGGGAGGCCTATGGAGCCGAGATGACAGAACGCTCGGACCGCTATGGCCGCCTGGAGGAGTATATGGAGGTCTGCTATAAGCTTTGGAACTCTTGGGACGCCGATGCCATCATCGCGGACAAGGAAAGCGGCATCTACGCAGATCCCTCAAAGGTCAAGGAAGTTGATCATCAAGGCGAACACTTCCGGTGCAAGGGCCGGCATTTTGTAGCGCCATCGCCTCAGGGCCATCCCGTCCTGTGGCAGGCGGGATCATCGGACCGCGGGCGCGACTTCGCAGCCAAACATGCTGAAGCAATTTTTGCAGTTCTTCCCACAGTGGCGCGCATGCGCCACTACGCTAACGACCTGAACACGCGGCTCACGACCAAATTCAAGCGAAAGCCAGGAAGCGTAAAGCTGATCTTTGGTGTGCAGACGGTGGTGGCCGCGACAAAGTCAGAGGCGCAGGCAAAATACGAGAGGATCAAAGCCTGCATTCCTCCAGAGGGAGCACTAGCCTGGATGTCTGGTCACTTCGGTCTTGATTTCTCCAAATTCGACCTGGACGAGCAAATCAAGAATATCGAGGTTCCCGGAATCCAGGGGCTGTTCGAGTCGATCGTTTACGCACGTGATGGCGCTCCGGTTACGGTGCGCGAGGCGGCCATGATCTACGCACAGGGCATGGGTATGCCCGTGCTCGTAGGATCACCCTCTGACATCGCAGACCAGCTCGAAGTCTTTCTCGAAGAGGGTGGCGCTGATGGTTTCATGCTTATCGCGACCTACACGCCCGGCTGTTTCGAGGAATTCGTTGACCTTGTCGTACCAGAACTCCAGAGGCGCGGGCGATATCGCACATCCTATGCGGGAAGCACCCTCCGCGAAAATCTACTCCAGTACTGACACCGCAAGGTCCAACGACCGTCGAACTTCCCAAGAATACGGGCCTGAAGCTTTTCTGCCGTAGCCTCTTCTACTGTTCGGCGGAGTCGTGGAAGACTAGTAGTAAGATCAAGAGCAGCAGAGCCGATGTGCACAACAAGCACTCGGCTCTGTTCCACGCTTCAGACCTGGGTTTGCGGCCTCATGCTTCGTCCCAGGTCTTTCCTGGCCATTCGTGTTCGCCATAGCAGTTCAATTCTGTCACAGCGCCCGGTTCAGCAAATTCAGGCCAGAGGCAACAAAGGTGTTGGTCTGGCTCAGGCGCACCCCAAGATCTCCAGCAGGGGCAACCCGCCTCCCCCCTAAAACCCGGACTCCCGTGGCGCCTCGGCGCCAGCACATTTGAAGGATCGTGCGGCATCAGTTGGGAAATCGGGGACGTTTGCACAGTTGACGCAAAACCGCGCAAAACTGGCAGATCGGTTGGTGGGCCCGCCAGGACTCGAACCTGGAACCAGACGGTTATGAGCCGTCAGCTCTAACCATTGAGCTACAGGCCCACCCTGCCCGCTTGGTGCGGACAAGGCGCTGCTAAACGATTTTCCGGGCCGATTCCAGTGGCATGGTCCGTGCACCCCTGGGACCAGAGATTAACACTGGGGCGCTGCGGGTTTTGGTTTGGGTAAGGGGCTCATGCTATAAGCCGAACATGAAAGCCAAACATTTGAGCCCGGAAGCCGCAGTCAACAGGCTGCAGGCCCTCCACAGCGAGGCAACGCAAAGCCTGAAGGCGGGGCTTGATGCCTTCCTGCAGGACCGCAAGCCCCCCAGTCTCGATGAGCGGGCCAAGTGGCGCTATCCATTCCTCCGGATGACCTACACCTCGCACGGCATCCAGCCCAGCATTGCGCGCGCCTTCGCCAAGTTCCAGGGGCCGGGCGTCTATGCCACCACGGTGACACATCCCGGCCATTTCCGGCGCTACCTCGTCGAGCAGCTCACCCATCTCGTCCGCGACTACAATGCCACCATCGAGGTTGGCGTTTCGGACCAAGAGATTCCCTACCCTTACGTGCTCGACCAGGGTGACGACCTAGGCGTTGGCGGCATATCAGCGGCGGAACTCGCACTGTACTTCCCGGCACCCCGGCTGGCGCTGGTCGGTGACGAGATCGCCGATGGCACATACCAGCCGCCTCCTGGGGACGCTTTGCCGCTGGCACTCTTTGATGCCGTGCGCGTCGATTATTCCTTGAAGCGGCTGCAGCACTATACCGGCACCCACTGGTCCAACGCACAGCCGTGGATCCTGCTTACCAACTATCATCGCTATGTGGACCAGTTCATGGCCTGGGCCCTTGAGCGCATTGCCGAGGGTGATGGCTATGATGCCCTCCACCTGCCGGGGGGCGCGGTAGTGACGCGCCGCCACAGTGCGGCAGAAGCGAGCGAACTGGTTGCTGGGACGCCGTGGCACCGCTACCAGATGCCGGCCTACCACCTGACGCGGAGCGACAATTCCGGTGGCATCACCCTGGTGAACATCGGCGTCGGCCCTTCCAATGCCAAGACCATCACCGACCACCTTGCGGTGTTGAGACCGCATTGCTGGCTGATGATCGGGCACTGCGGCGGGTTGCGCCAATCGCAGCGCATCGGCGACTATGTGCTGGCCCATGGCTACCTGCGGCAGGACCGTATCCTCGACAGCCTTGTGCCGCCGGATATTCCCATCCCTGCCCTTGCCGAAATCCAGGTGGCGCTGCAGCAGGCCGCTGCCGATGTGACCGGCGAAAGCGGCGAAGCGCTCAAGTCACGACTCCGCACCGGAACCGTTGTCACCAATGATGACCGTAACTGGGAACTACGCTGGACGCAGGAGCGCATGCGGATCAACCTGTCGCGGGCCATTGCCGTCGACATGGAATCTGGAACCGTGGCGGCCCAAGGCTATCGCCTGCGCGTCCCCTACGGAACCCTACTCTGCGTCTCGGACAAGCCCCTGCACGGCGAGATCAAGCTACCGGGCGCTGCCAACGCATTTTACGATCGCGCTGTGGGTGAGCACCTGCTCATCGGCCTTGCCGCCGTGGAGCGCCTCCGCGCGGACAGATCCGGGCTTCACTCCCGCAAGCTGCGCAGTTTTGACGAGCCGCCATTCCGGTGATTTCTTCTATGGCACAGCCCTTGTTTCGCCGCAATTTATTCCTAGATCGCCATTCACAAGGAGTTCAACCGGATGTTCAAGTCTTTTTCTGCAATCGCCCTCGCCGCCGCCCTTCTCGTTCCGGCAGCCATGTCGCCCGCATCGGCTGAGGAGGCGAAACTGGTGCGCTCCATTGCAATCAGCGGCCATGGCGAAGTGAAGGCGATTCCCGACCTCGCCTCGATCACCATGGGGGTTACAACCTCAGGCCAGACTGCAAAGGATGCAGTTGCAGCCAACAACACGGCCATGAATGATCTCATGGCCGTCCTTGGCAAGGCCGGAATCGAAGCCAAGGATATCGTCACGTCCAACTTCAATGTCGGTCCGCGCTACGACTATGGCCAGGGTGGTTCACAGCCGCCCAAACTCGTGGGCTATGAGGTGAACAACATGGTCACCGTCATCGTCAGGAAGATCGATGCCATGAGCAGCGTGCTCGATGCCGCAGTCACAGCCGGATCAAACCAGATCCAGGGCATCGGCTTTTCCGTTTCCAAGCCTGACGCGATGCTCGATGAAGCGCGGAAAAGTGCGGTTGCCGATGCGCGGCACAAGGCTGAAATCTATGCCGCCGCCGGCGGCTTCAAGCTGGGCGAGATCATTTCACTGAATGAGGGTGGCGGCTACCAGCCGCCGGTGCCCATGCGGGCCAAGACCATGTCAGCCGATGCCGCGGCCATGCCGCCCATCGCCCAGGGCGAACAGTCACTCGCCATTGACGTCAACGTCGTCTGGGAAATCAAGTAGCCGCAACTCAGGCAATGCGAGGCCGGTGCTTTTGATCCGGCCTTAGGGCACAAATGCCAAAGGGCCAGCGCTTTCGCTGGCCCTTTGAAGCAATGGAATTCGCTTAAGCGTCGGTCTTGGCAGAGAGGACCTGGCGGCCACGGTACATGCCGGTCTTGAGATCGACATGATGGGGGCGGCGCAGTTCGCCCGACGCCTTGTCCTCAACCCACGTCACCTTCTGCATCTTCTGGCCGGAACGGCGCATGCCGATGCGGCTCTTGGACATTTTCTTGCGTGGAACAGCCATGGTCAAAACCTCGGAAACTTGGGTAAAACATTTCAGCCGGCGAACGCCGCCAGCCAGTTGGGGCGGCTTATAGCCAAGGCCCCTAGCGGATACAAGTGAGATAGGGCTCGATGCCCCGGGCCCTGATCTGGATGCGATCGGCAATCGCCCGGACGCCCCGCGAGGGCTTGCCCGCCTTGCGCTTGATCGGGTTGGGCAGGACGGCCGCCAGCAAGGCCGCCTCCCGCCTCGTTAAGTCTTTGGCATGTTTACGAAAATGGTACTGGGATGCCGCCTCCGCGCCGTAGATGCCGGGACCCCACTCGACGATATTGAGGTAAACCTCGATCATGCGCCGCTTGGTCCACAGCGCGTCCATGTAAAGCGCCAGCGGCACCTCAAGAATCTTCCGGACAAAGAAGCGCCCATCCCAGAGGAACAGATTCTTTGCGGTTTGCATGGAAATGGTGCTGGCCCCCCGGATCGTCCCTTCATCATCATCCAATGCGTCCTGGACGACATTCTGCATCTCGATCCAGTCAACCCCGTGGTGGGAACAGAAGCGCGAATCCTCCGAGGTAATCACCGCCGCAGGCAGGCGCGGAGAAATCTCGTTCAGGCTCACCCAGTCCTTGTGGATGCCGTTGCCATGAACGAGGCGCAGCAGCATGACGTTCGAGACTGGCGGCGGCACCAGCGCGTAGACAAAGGTCAGCACGAAGGGCGCGAGGCACAGCACAATGGCGACCTTGACGGCGCGCCGCGGCCAGGTGCCGAGTCGGTTGAGGCGCTGTCGCAGGTTGAAGAGCATCAGGTTGAGATTCGGCCTTGGGCTGGTATGACGGGCCTTTAACACGGGATTGGCAGCCTTGGCAGCAGCGTCTGAAACAGCCTTTACAGTGGTTCTGGCCGAGGCGGCCGGGGCCGTGGAAGCGGTGCTGGGCCAGATCCTGCCAGACTTGCCCGGCAATCGGTTGCGGGCGGCCATGCGCTATGCCCTGCTCGGTGGCGGCAAGCGTTTACGCCCATTCCTGACACTACAGTCGGCTGGCCTTTTCGGGCAGGACCCCGGCAGGGCGCTGCGCGTCGGTGCCGCGCTGGAATGCGTGCATTGCTATTCCCTGGTGCACGATGACCTGCCCGCCATGGACGACGACGACCTGCGACGCGGGCGGCCGACACTGCACAAAGCCTTCGACGAGGCAACTGCGATCCTGGCGGGGGATGCCTTGCAGGCTCTGGCCTTCGAAATCCTAGGCAGCGAGGCCACCCACGATGACCCGCAAGTCCGGGCCCTCCTCGTTCTCGAACTTGCCAGGGCAGCAGGCGAAAGCGGCATGGTGGGCGGACAGATGCTCGACCTCATGGCGGAGACAACGCGCTTCGCAAGCTATGACGAGATTGCAAGGATGCAGGGGCTCAAGACCGGAGCATTGATCCGCTTTGCCTGCGAGGCCGGGGCCATGCTTGCCGGGGCAGAACGCACGAACCTTGCTACTTATGGTGCATCGATAGGCCTGGCATTTCAGATTGCCGATGATGTGCTCGATGTCGAGGCCAAGCCCGGCGATGTCGGCAAGGCTACGGGAAAGGACAAGGCCAAGGGAAAGGCGACTTTCGTTGATCTTCTCGGGCTCGACGGTGCCAAGCGCGAGGCA
>CAZUKI010000064.1:4752-12857 GCA_964620785.1 uncultured Aestuariivirga sp. | reverse complement strand
TGACTTCAAGGAATGGGAAAAGAGCACGCCCTATTTCAATGGCTGCCTGCCCATCGAGGTCATGGCGGAGCGCGGGCCCGACACGCTGCGCCACGGCCCCATGAAGCCCATGGGCCTGACCAATGCCCATGACCCGGCCGTGAAACCTTATGCAGTCGTCCAATTGCGGCAGGACAATGCCCTGGGCACGCTCTTCAACATGGTGGGCTTCCAGACCAAGCTGAAATATGCCGAGCAGGTGCGGGTGTTCCGGACAATCCCTGGCCTCGAGAATGCCGAATTTGCGAGGCTGGGTGGGCTTCACCGCAACACCTTCCTCAATTCACCGCGCGTTCTCGATGGTTCGATGCGCCTGAAAGCCATGCCGCGTCTGCGCTTTGCGGGCCAGATCACAGGTGTTGAGGGTTATGTGGAAAGTGCGGCCATGGGCCTTCTGGCGGGACGCATGGCGGCAGCAGAACGCCTGAAAACTGAATTCAGGCTGCCACCTGCCACCACGGCCCACGGCGCGCTGATCAACCACATCACAGGCGGACACATCGAAACGACGGAAGGAAAGCAATCGTCGTTCCAGCCCATGAACATCAATTTCGGCCTCATGCCGCCGGTCGACGTTTCGACGCGGGGCCTGAAGCACGCCGAAAAGGCCGTGGCGCGCAAGAAGGCCTATACGGCCCGCGCCCTTGCCGACTTCAAGGCGTGGCTGGGCGTCCCGCTGGCGCTGGCCAGCTAGAAGGTTTCCCGTCGAGCGGCACGCCAGAGCTGCCATTGCATCCGCCATTGAGCTGGCGGCGTGCCGCGGGCTTCCAGGAACAGTTCTGTCAACGTGACATGCAGGAAGGCAGGGAGCATTCCGGCTGGCACTTGCTTGGCGCGGGCCTCGGCAAGTCTCCGGCGTGCCAAATGAGCCAGTGATGCTGCGTCCTCTCCCTCCGGGACAAGATTGGCAAAGCGCTTCCTGTCATTGACGATGAGGGCAATACCAAAGGCCACACCCGAGAGGCCAGCCGCTTCCGCAACCGCAGGCGCAAGCTTTGGAGCCAGTATCATTGCGGCAAGCTGGATCAACGCGGAGGACGTCTTTCCCAGATATTCCTCAAGGACAGTTACTGTCTCGGGGCGCTCGGTAAAGAGGTCACGCTCATGCGCATCTACGAGGCTGTGCAAGGGAGCCATTGGCAGGGCGTATGTGCCGATGGCTTGCGCAAGTGCGGCGGCTACAGGATGCTGCTGCGGCTTGCCACCGGCAATGCCTTCAAGAACATCACGCCACCATTGCAACCGGATCAGGCCGATCTGTGGATCACTGACGGCAAGTGGAACACGACTGATCTCGGCAGCGAATGCATAGAGCGCGCAGAGTGCATCGCGGCTGGCATCAGGTGCAAAGAGATGTGCGAGGTATCGCGGCCTGTCCCATTGCCTGAGGATCTGGCGGACGTCCTCATGCATGGTCAAGCCACGGCGATCAGGACTGCGGCAACCCGCCGGTCTTCCGCGAGCAGGATGTTGTAAGTGCTGACGGCCGCGCCGGTTGAAGCGATGTCGGCACGCAGGTTCTGCGACGATAGCCACGCCTGCAGGTGCTGCGGCAGGCGCTGCATGTGCTCCCCTGTTCCGATGAGAAGGAAGTCAATGTCGTCCTTTTCGGTGGCAAGGCCCTGCAATGACTTTGGGTCAAGTGTTTCCAGAGACGAAGCCTGCAGCGCGCTCATGCCGCTCGGCAAGACCATCAGGGAACCACGATGCGACATTCCACCGAAGCGGAACCCGCCATCGCCGAACTTCTCGATCGGATGCCGCCCCGGAAGGTGCTTGGCGTCCATCAGGGCCGCAAGGCAGCGGCCGCCTGGTCAGCAACGCGGGCAGTCTCGCGGCGGAGGCCCAGGATCAGCAGCAGGGGCACGGCAACGAATACCGACGAATAGGTGCCGACGAAGACGCCCCAGATCATCGCAAAGGTAAAGCCGCGGATCACTTCGCCGCCGAAAATGTAAAGAGCCACGAGCGAAATCAACGTGCACACAGACGTCAACAGGGTGCGCGGCAGGACCGAATTGATCGAGTAGTCGAGCAGGTCAGCAAAGCCCATGGTCTTGTACTTGCGCATGAACTCTCGCACGCGATCGAAGTTCACGACCGTATCGTTCAGGGAGTAGCCGATGATGGTCAGAATGGCCGCGATGATATTGAGGTTGAATTCCAGCCCGATCAGCGAGAACAGACCGATCGACAACATGACGTCATGGAGAATGGAGACGACCGCAGCAGCGGCAAATTGCCATTCAAATCGCCCCCACAAATAGATCAGCACACCAATGATGGACACCAAAACAGCGAGGATCGCCTGTTGCGTCAACTCGTTGGAGACTTTGGGTCCGACGGTTTCAACGCTGCGAACTTCAACCTTGTCGCCAAGTGCAGTCCGGACTTTCTGTTGTGCGGCCAGCTCGGCCTGCTCCGTGCCTTGCGCTTCCAGGCGGATCAGCACATCCGATGGGCCGCCATATTGTTGGATTTCCACGCCGCCGATACCCAAGCCGCCAAGGGATGAGCGCAAATCATCGATGTTTGCAGCACCTTCGGTGCGAATGGTGACAACCGTGCCGCCCTTGAAATCAATGCCGAAGTTGAGACCCTGCGTGAGCAGCAGAACGACCGAGAGCGCGCAAAGGATGCCGGAAAGGAAATAGCCGTAGCGGCTCCAGTGCACGAAAGGATAGTTGGTGTCGTCAGGGACGAGACGGAAGGGTTTCCAACGCATCAGAGATTGATCTCCTTGGGCCTGCTGCGTTTGACCCAGATCGAAACGATCATTCGGGTCACGGTGAAGGCTGTAAACATTGTCGTGAAGATGCCGATGGCCAGCGTCACGGCAAAGCCGCGCACCGGCCCGGAACCAATTCCGAACAGCACAACGGCAGCGATCAGCGTCGACAGGTTGGCGTCGAGGACAGTGCCGAGTGCTGCCTTGAAGCCTGTCTCAATGGACGAGAGTGCGGTGCGACCATTGCGCCACTCTTCACGGATACGTTCATAGATCAGCACGTTCGAGTCGACGGCCATGCCGAGGGTGAGCAGGATGCCGGCGATGCCAGGCAATGTCAGCGTGAAGCCGAAGAACGACATGGCGGCAACAAGCAGCAGCAGGTTTGCCAGCAATGCCAGGTTGGCGACGAACCCGAAGAAGCCATAAGGCAGGAACATGAAGGCCATGACGCCGGCAAGGCCAATCGCGCAAGCGATGAAGCCGGCGCGGACTGAATCGGCGCCGAGGCTGGGGCCGACGGAACGTTCCTCAACCACGGCAAGCTTGGCTGGCAAAGCACCCGACCGCAGGACGATGGCGAGATCTGATGTCTCGGCAACGGAGAAACTTCCGGAAATCTGCCCGGTGCCGCCGAGGATCGGCTGGTTGATCACGGGATAGCTCTGGATAATGTCGTCGAGGATGATCGCAAAAGGCTTGCCGACGTTTTCAGCCGTCAGTTTGCCAAAGCGTAGAGCGCCCTTCTGGTTGAAGCGGAAGGTAACGACCGGCTGATTGTTCTGGTCGAAGGATGGCTGGGCGTCGTTGAGGTCGGCCCCGTCCACCGTGGCGCGGCTCGATATTTGCACCCAGAGCTTTGGCAGCCTGTCGAGTTCCTGTGCCGTAAGTGGCGACTTGTCAGGCTTGGCGTTGATGGCGCGTTCAACTTCTTCCTTCAACGGATAGCCGCGGCATTCCGCAGGCGGTTGCTGCGCCTGCCCGCCGGGCTGGTCCTCGCAGAGAAGCTGAAAGGTCAGTTTTGCCGTCTGGCCGATCACGTTCTTCACGTTCTCGGGGTCCTGCACACCGGGCATCTGCACAGTGATGCGGTCAACACCCTGCTGCTGGATCACCGGTTCGGTGGTGCCCAGCGCGTTGACGCGGCTTTCAATGATCCGCAGGGATTGCTGCACGGCCCGTGCAATGCGTGCATCCATGCCCTTTTCATTGATGCTGAGGGCATAGCCTCCAGGCAGGGTCTGCAGGTCGAACAGATAGACTTGTGCACCGCCGGACAGGATGCCGCCCTGCTGCGGCTGAAGCTGCCCCTGCAGCAGCTCCTTGGCCTTGGCCATGTCGTCGGGATTGGTAATGTTGACGCTGACGCCGTTGGCAGTGCGCTGGATGCCACTGTAGGCAATCCGCGCTTCGCGCAGGACACTGCGGATGTCACCGGACATCTGCTGTTTCAATTGTTCAACGAGGTCGTTCCGGTCAACCTCGAGCAACACGTTGGAGCCGCCCTGAAGATCAAGGCCAAGGGTCATTGGCCGAAGGCCAAATTGCGACAGGACTTCCTGCTGCGCCTTGGGCAGCACGTTGGGTAGGCTCAGAAGTGTTGCGATCAGTACGGTTGCCAGAACGGCAATGATCTTCCAGCGTTCGTAATGCAGCACGGCGACGCCTTACTTCGCCGGCTCGCCACGGGCGCGGATTTCGGCAATGCCGGCGCGCAACACGCGCACTTTCACGCCTTCTCCCACTTCAACCTGAAGCTCATGGTCATCGACAATCTTTGTCACCTTGCCGATCAAACCGCCGTGGGTAACGATCGTATCGCCGCGGGCCACCTTGCTGAGCTGCGCCTGGTGCTCTTTCTGCTTCTTCTGCTGCGGACGAATGAGCAGGAAGTAGAACACACCCATGATCAGGACGAGCGGCAGGATCATGCCAAGGAAATCGCCCGCACCCGGGACTCCGGCCGCCTGCGCGTAAGCTGGGGAAATGAACATGAAAGACTCCGCTGGTGGGCGGTTAAGCGAACCACCCAATTGAGGTTGCGCTAGATATAACGATGCACTAGGCCATTGCAAGGTGAGATCGGCTCTCTCCGGCACGCGCAGAAATGTCTGATAACAAGAAGAAATCCCTTCTCAAACGAATCGCAGAGGCAATCGAGCGCCTGGCGCCGCCCGCCGCTATCGAAACGGACCTCGCTGCCCACGAGGCATTCGTCTGGCGCATCTCACCCACCGGGCTGGAACCCGTCAGCAAGGTCAACCGTGTCGACCTGACACTGCTCAAGGGCATAGACCAGTCGCGCGACCAGCTTCTCGAGAACACGCGGCGCTTTGCCAGGGGGCTTCCCGCCAACAATGCCCTGCTCTGGGGAGCACGCGGCATGGGCAAGTCGTCACTGGTCAAGGCAACACATGCCGCCGTGAATGCCGAGAGCGGCGGCCAGCTCAAGATCATCGAGATCCACCGCGAGGATATCGACAGCCTCCCGCTGCTTTCGTCGCTCGTGCGGGACGCAACCTCCTATCGCTTCATCATCTTCTGCGATGACCTGTCATTCGATGCGCAGGATACCTCCTACAAGTCTCTCAAGGCCGCACTGGATGGCGGCCTCGAGGGTCGGCCTGCGAACGTCATATTCTATGCGACGTCGAACCGGCGCCACCTGCTGCCGCGCGACATGATCGAGAACGAACGCTCCACGGCGATCAATCCGTCGGAGGCTGTCCAGGAAAAAGTTTCACTGTCAGACCGCTTCGGCCTTTGGCTTGGGTTCCACAACTGCTCGCAGGACGAATTCTTTGCAATGGTCGAAGGTTACGCGAAGCACTACAAGCTCAAGATCAAGCCGGAAGAGCTGCGGGCCGCAGCAGTCGAATGGTCCGTCACGCGCGGCGCGAGATCCGGGCGCGTTGCCTGGCAACTGATCCAGGACATTGCCGGACGGCTGGGCCAGAGGCTGGAAGCCTAAAAGTCAAGGCCCGATGACCTTGTGAGGTCACCGGGCCCTGCTTGCAGGGGCCGCCATCTAGTTAGTTTGAAGCGGTGGCCGATGTAATGAACTTCAACGGGTCGAGTGCCGTGGCGCCTTTGCGCACTTCAAAGTGCAACTGCGGGCTGTTGACTGCGCCAGTTTGACCCGCAAGCGCGATGATGTCGCCACGCTTGACCTGGTCGCCGCGCTTGACCTTCAGTGACTTGGCATGGGCATAGGCGGTGACATAGCCGCCGGGGTGACGGATCAACACGAGGTTGCCATAGCCCTTCAACTCATTGCCGGCATAGGCAACGACACCGCTGCTGGCTGCCCGCACTTCTGTGCCTTCAGGAACGGCAATGTTGATGCCTTCGTTCTTCAGGCCGTTGGGCTTGTTGCCGAAGGTTGAAATGACCTTGCCCTTGACCGGCCAACGCAGATTCATCCCGTTGACTGCAACTGGCGCTTCGGCCACTTGCTCCGGCACTTCCTCCACGACAGCCTTCTTCGGCTTTGGCGTTTCGGCCGTCTGTGTCTCGCCGATGGCCTGTTCTTCGTCAGGCGCTGCGCTGGCCGATTGGTCTTCCTCCTCGGACAGTGCCAAGGGTGCCTTCTTTTTCGCGGGCTTCGGCGCAACGATATCTTCTTCAGGCGTGGCCGCACTGGCAAGCTGCTGGCTTGCGCCAGGAATTCTGACCTTCTGGCCGATTGCAAGGCCCTGCTTGGCGGTCATGCCATTGGCATCTGCGATGACAAAGGGCGACACACCGTATTTGCGTCCAAGCGAAAACAGGGTTTCGCCCCCAGTAACCGTGTGGGTTATGCCACGCTTGCCGGATTTGGGTTTGGCAATCGTTTCATCGGATGCCATCGCACTTCCCGCACCTGGGATGCGCAGGGTCTGACCGGTCATCACCATGTAGGGCTCGACCATATTGTTGGCATCGGCGACATCACGCACGGTGACGCCGTTGGCCTTGGCGATCGAATACAGCGTCATGCCGGGCCCAACAGTCACGCGGCCGTTGACCGCCTCCATCGAACCCGTATCTGCCAGTGCTTCAGCGCGATACTTCTTGCGGCTGACTGGAACTTCCGGCTCAGAGCTGGCGTCGTTGTAAGTGTCGTCAGCTGGAGCTTCGTATTTCGGCTTGTTATAAGAGACGACAGGCTTCTTGTAGGCCGGCTTGGTGTAGGCCTGCGCATAGTCGTAGGAACTCGATTGTGGAACGGCTGCCCGCTTTACAGGGCTTTCGCTGATCTGCTCCTCATCAGCCTGGGCAGAATAGTCCGGCTCCGAATAGACCGGACGCTGCACTTTCTTGGGCTTGGGAACGGAGGCCGTATAGACGGGATCAGCGTCCGAGGGATTCTTGTATGCCTGATTGAAACGCTCGATCGAGTTCGAGCAACCCGCCAGCAAAGCTGCGGCGGCAACCGTCAGCAGAAAACGGGAAGAAGTGCGGCCCCCCAGGCCGCGAAGTAGAACAGAACGCATACGCAAACTCCGCAACACACACGCGATTGTTCGTCGATCATGGATGAAGGAAGTTAAGAGCCAGTTAGCGTTAACCGGCTTGGTGACCGATTATTCAACCGTAACGAGTGCACCGATGGATGCGCGGTCGTAAAGGTCAATGACATGCGAGTTGAGCATGCGGATACAGCCGGAGGACACGGCCTTGCCGATGCTCCAAGGCTGGGTGGTGCCGTGAATGCGATACTCGGTATCGCCAATGTAAAGGGCGCGGGCGCCAAGAGGATTGCCTTCGCCGCCTTCCATCATTTCCGGCAAGTCCCTGCCCCGCTCCGCCTCACGGCGGATCATGGCGATGGGCGGCCGCCAGGTTGGCCATTCGGCCTTGCGCGTCACGCGGTTTGTGCCAGACCAGGTGAAGCCCTGCTTGCCGACACCAACGGGATATTCGATGGCCTTGCCGTCTCCGAGAACGAAGAAGAGCTTTCGCGTCTTGGTCTGGACCAGAATGGAGCCTGCCGGCATGGGCCGGTCGAACGGGACAACTTCACTCTTGAGATGGGCAAGGGATGGTGATCCCTCGAAGGTGAAAGCCACTTCATCCGGGTTCTTGTTGACCCAACCGGTCGTCGAGCCGGTCGAGCCAACCATGGCACCATAGACTTCAATCGCCTCGGGTGTCGGCAGGCTTGTCGCCTGCGCGGCACCGGCAAATGCTGCCAACAGTCCAATAGATACCCAGACACGCATGACCCACCCTGCCAAGAATTGACGCAAGCACACCTTGGGCAATTCTGCCCGGAGTACGCTTAAGCCGACTTTAAGCGGTATAGTTTCCGAAGTGTGACCGAAGCGAGTTCGTGCGTCAACGGATGTCGCCAACT
>CAZUKI010000064.1:0-4652 GCA_964620785.1 uncultured Aestuariivirga sp. | reverse complement strand
ACCTCGGCGACGGCGTTCACGAAGTCGGGCTGGTTCGTGACGCCAAATGGCGAAGTGACCACAAGCTGCGATACTTTCCGCACACGGATGTTGTGCTTTGGCATTTCCGCGATTGCCCGCTCGACGGTGCGCTTTGGATTTCCCCAAGGGCCATCGAGATTGCTGCCAAGGGCTATGAGGATCATGACGCGCGGGCTTGAAGCCACGCCAGAGATTGCTCCGCGTCGTCAGCAGGCGACGGGATATCCCGCCGGTCATGGACGATCCTGCCGCCTTCAATGAAAAGGGTGCGGCGGCGCAGAAACGAACGGTCACCGGCCGGGAACGTGATGAGCTGAAGTGCTGCGGTCAGTGCCCTGCGCTCGTCGGAAAGAAGCGCAAAGGGCAGCCCTGCCCTGCTGGCAAATTCCGCCTGCCAATGCGGTGCGTTGAGGCTCAATCCCCAGATCCCTACTCCCAGGTTCTTGAACTGCGGGTGCAGCAGGCCGTAGCCCTTGAGCTGCGGTGTTGAACCGTGAGCACCAGGGATATCATCCCAGCCCTCAGGATCGGGCACGCCGGGCTTTCCGGTGTACGGATAAATGACGAGAACATACGGGCCTTGCAATGCGGACAAGTCAATGTCGCCGCCTTGCGTCGAAGGCAGGCGCACGCGCGGCACCACTGAACCAATGAGATCAACCACGGTCACGCAGGAGCCGCGCTTTTTCGCGTCCCCAATCCCTGGATTTGATGTTGTCACGCTTGTCGTGAAGCTTGCGTCCCTTGGCAAGGGCAATGTCCACTTTCACCCGCCCCCGCGGATTGAAGAACATTTTGAGCGGAACGATGGTCAGGCCTTCGCGCAACACGCCCGCTGCAAGCCTGTCGATCTGCTTGCGGTGCAGGAGCAGCCTTCGTGGGCGCTTGGGATCATGATTGAAGCGGTTTGCTTCGCGATACTCTGGAATGTTGGAGTTGAGCAGGAAGAGTTCCGTGCCTTTCATCGCCGCATAACTTTCGCCGAGATTGACACTGGAGTTGCGCAGCGACTTCACTTCCGAACCTACCAGTTCGATGCCGGCCTCGAAGGTCTCGATCAGCTCATAGTCAAAACGGGCGCGGCGGTTGTCACCCTTGACGGTGATGCCACCTGCGCCCTTTGACTTTTTCGCGCCGCCACTTTTCGACGACATCTCAGTTGAGAAGGCCCGCGTGGACCATGGCGTCCTTGACGGCCTTCTTGGTGCTTTCAGACACAGGCACCATCGGCAGGCGAGCTTCCGCAGTGCAATGGCCAAGCAGGCTCGCTGCATACTTGACGGGTCCGGGGCTTGTTTCCACGAACAGCGCATGGTGCAGCGGCATCAGCCGGTCCTGAAGCTTCAGCGCCGCCTTGTAGTCGCCCTTGAGCGTTGCTTCCTGCAGTTCCGCGCAGAGCCGCGGCGCGACATTGGCGGTGACTGAGATGCAGCCCACGCCGCCATGGGCGTTGAAGCCCAGCGCGGTTCCATCTTCGCCCGAAAGCTGGATGAACCCCTCGCCAGACAGAAGGCGCTGGCGCGAGGGGCGCGTCAGGTCGGCGCTTGCATCCTTGGTGCCGACGATGTTGCGGCAATCCTTGACCAGGCGAGCCAATGTCTCGACCGAAATGTTTGCCACCGTCCGGCCCGGAACATTGTAAACGAAAATCGGAATGTCCACGGCGTCGGCGATCGCCTTGAAGTGGGCGTAGATGCCCTCCTGCGTCGGCTTGTTGTAATAAGGCACGACGATGAGCGCTGCATCGGCACCGGCCTTCTTGGCATGTTCGGTGTAATCAATGGCCTCGGCCGTGTTGTTCGAGCCAGTTCCGGCAATCACCGGAACCTTGCGATCAGCCACATCGATGCAGAGCTCGACGATGCGCTTGTGCTCCTCCGGTGTCACGGTCGGGCTTTCACCGGTCGTTCCAACGGGCACCAGGCCGTGGCTTCCTTCCTTGATCTGCCAGGCCACGAATTTCCGGAACGCCTTCTCATCGACGACTCCATCCTTCATGGGGGTGATCAAGGCGGGGATTGATCCCTGAATGCGCACGGCAAAACTCTCCAAATTTTCATGATCGCCGGTAAGGATCTCTCAACCTTAAGGGTTCTAGGGTGAAAGGGCCGTTTTACCGGGGGTTGCGGCACCATAGTCGTTCGCTTCCAGTCCGGCAAGCAAACAGCAAGGGCCAGTGCCCATTTGCTGTCGCATTTCGTCCGTAGGGCAATTGCTTGCAATTCTGGTGGCAGCTTCGTGTAAGAGAGTGGGTGAAATGACTGCGAATCTGAGCCGCCGCTGGTTTTTGAAAGGTGCACTCGCCACGAGTGTTGCCGCACTTGCGCCATTTACCATGGCGGTGACCGCCGAAGCCGCTGTTGCAGTCGATGCCGTCAGGGCCGCGCTCAAGGGAAACTTCACCGATGCGGGCAGCCTTGCCGAGCGGTCAGGTGACCCGGCGGCTGTCAAGCTGGTGGAACTGCTTTACCTGCAGAAGCACGGCAAGGAAGTCGGTTTCGAGCGGATCCAGACCTTCCAGAGGGCCGCTCCCAAATGGCCACTGTCCGAGACCCTGAACAAGCGCGCGGAACAAGCGCTTTATCACGCGCATGAACCTGCGACAGCGGTCATTGCCTTTTTCGAGGGACGTGTTCCCGCCAGCCCAGACGGCAACGCCGCGCTGGCGCGCGCCCTGTTTGAATCCGGACAGGACAAGGAGGCGCGCACGGCCCTGAGGCGTGCCTGGTTCACGCCAGACATGGACAGCGAAGTCGAACAGCGCATTGCCTCGGAGTTCAAGAGCGTTCTCACTGCGGCCGACCACAAGAGCCGCCTGTCCCGCCTCATCCTGGCGCAACAATCGACTGCCGCCATCCGGCAGGCGAAGCGCCTTGGCTCTGACCAGGTGCGCATGGCGGAAGCTGCGCAGATGCTGCTGCGCGGCACTTCCGGCGCCGAAAAGAAATACGCCGCATTGCCTGCTTCGCTGCGCAACGAAGCGCCGATGCGCTATGCCCTCGCCCGGCTTTACCGGCGCCAGGAGAAATATGGCAAGGCGCGGAGCATCCTGCTTGATACGCCGGACAATGCCGCCGGGATGATTGATCCTTCGGCATGGTGGCAAGAGCGGCGGATCATTGCGCGGCGTTCCATCGGTCCAAATCACAGGGACACCTGGAAGGCTGGTTACCAGGTTGCCAGCAGGCACGGGCTTTCCGGCGGTGACGACTATGTCGATGCGGAATTCCTCGCAGGCTGGATTGCACTGCGTTACCTCAAGGACGCCGACCGGGCGTTGAATCACTTCAACAACGTGCATGAGGCTGCGGGCAATCGCACCGAAAAGGCGCGCGGTGGCTACTGGCTCGGCCGCGCCCACGCTGCACGCGGCGACAAGGGTGCCGCCAACGCGGCCTATCGGTCCGCCGCTCAGCACTCAACGATCTATTACGGGCAATTGGCCCGTGAGCAGCTTGGCCGTGGCAAGGAGCCGGAAGAAATCATTACCGGAGAGGCTTCTGCGGCCGCGCGGGCACGCGTCGACCGGGACGAAGTCATTCGCGCCATGCGGCTGATGAACCAGGCCGCGGGCAAAGACCAGTTGCACATGTTCATCTGGTCGATCGCCAGCCGCTTCAAGACGGTTGATGACATGAACGCAGCCGCGGCAGTCGTCCACGGCATGGGCGGGACATTCATGGCGCTCAAGCTCGCGAAGGCTGCAGGCCAGTTCAAGGTGGACATCGACTCCTGGTCTTATCCGGTGCGCGGCCTTCCGGACTGGAAGCAGATCGGCAAGCCCATTGAAAAGGCGATGGTGTTCGGCCTGTCACGGCAGGAAAGCGAATTCAACCCGCAGGCGGGCAGCAAGGCTGGCGCGCAAGGGCTGATGCAGCTCATGCCGGGCACGGCAAAGATCATTGCCCGCCAGTATCGCCTTCCTTACGCGCAGGCCAAGCTAAAGGGTGATCCTGCCTACAACGTCAAGCTGGGTGCTGCGCATCTTGCTGACCTGGTGGATGATTTCGGTGGCTCCTATGTGCTGACACTGGTTGGCTATAACGCCGGGCCACGGCGGGCCCGCGAGTGGGTTGCCGAGTTTGGTGATCCACGCGGTGGCCAGGTCGATCCGGTCGACTGGGTTGAATCAATTCCATTCCTGGAGACGCGCCAGTATGTGCAGAAGGTGCTGCAGAACCTGCATATCTACCGTTCGCGCCTTGCACCCGATACCGTGCGCCCCATGACCGCTGATCTGAAGCGCGGCACACCCGGGGAAATTACCGTTGCATCAACTTCTGCTCCCGATGCTGGCACACCAGAGCCTGCAGGATGCAGCGGCAAGAGCATTGCCGCACTGATTTCGGGCTGCGATTGACCTCCTTGAGGCGGGACGTATTCACCGCAGCCGCGGACGGAACACGGCTCTACGCGCTTGACGCAGGTCCATTGAACTCAAAGCTGACGCCCGTGCTGTGCCTGCCGGGCCTCACGCGCAATTCGCGCGACTTCGAGCCTGTGGTCGAGCAGCTCTCGCCGCAAAGACGCGTGATCGCATGTGACCTGCGCGGGCGTGGCAGATCCGGCCATGCCGATCCGGCAAGTTACAATATCCAGACCGAATTGCAGGACACGCTTCAGGTCCTTGA
>CAZUKI010000063.1:5701-12968 GCA_964620785.1 uncultured Aestuariivirga sp. | reverse complement strand
CCGGCGAGCACGGTGATTGCCCTGATGCTTGGCCCAAGATCATGACGGAGCATGGCCTGCACGAGATTATAGGCGCCGGCGGAATGGCCCATGGCAAACAGTCGCTGCGGATCACCGCCGTAGTCGGCGGCATGGGCCAGCAGCCAGGTGATCGCCTGCGCTACATCGTCCACGAAAGCAGGATAATGAATGTGAGGAACGAGACGGTAGTCGGCGATGGCCACGACATAGCCTTGCGCCGCAAGGGCGCGGCCCACAAAGGCATAGTCTTCCTTCGCGCCTGAATCCCACGAACCGCCATAGACAAAGGCAAGGACGGGAAACGGCCCTGCACCCTTCGGGGCATAGAGGTCTAGGTGCTGGCGCGGCTCCGGGCCGAAGGCGATGCCGGAGGCGATCCGTTTGCTGCCCCTATCCTTGGGCACCAGCGCGTTGAAAACGGCAAGGCCGGCAAAATGATAGGCAAGGCCAACGGCGATGGCCAGAAATCCGAATGTCCCCGAAGCGATGAGAAGGTTTGACATGCCAGCAATACGAACCCGCCCTGTTCCGGATGACTGCCGCTTCACATGTTCCAGCACCTGCACATTTGTCAAATGCGGGCGACGCTGCGATGTTGACTTTGCGGCACTGTGCCGACTATAGGCTCGCATCCCTTTCGGGCGATTAGCTCAGTTGGTAGAGCACTGTGTTCACATCGCAGGGGTCACTGGTTCGAGTCCAGTATCGCCCACCATGATTTCATTGAACAATTTGTTCTGAAATGCAGTGTCACTTTGGTCGCCATCGACCTGAGTGGCGCTCCCTCGGCGGGCCGCGACATGGGAACCCGGAACAACCGATGTCCCCTGCCCTTCCATTTCGGAGCAATGCCATAATGACTTCGGATTGACCCCAGCCGAAGCCGAGCAAGATGACGCTTCCGAGGTGTCAGAGGCCGACGAGCATAACCTCGGCACGGCGGCGGCCATCAAATTCAGCGGGTTTTGATATCTGTCACCCTTGTTGATGGGCCATTTGGGTCATTGTGATTGTATTCACAAGTATAATCAAGTTCGAACATCTTTGCGTCGGTGTAAACATCGACGGAGCCAGTGACGAGCACCACTTCGCCTTTGCGGCCTTTGACTTCGCCTATGGCGACCGCGTCGTAGGCGTCACCATTCGCCTTTACGCTTTCCACCAGTTGCTCTGCCGCGTAGCTGGCATTCTTGCTACAGGCCGCGACGGCTTCTTTTGCGTGGTCCAAGGATGAGGCCTCTCGTGCTGAGAGACTGGCGATCGAGAGCACGGAAACTGCAAAAAATAGACGTTTCATGTTTTCCTTTTTGCCACAAGCGGGACCTGTGTTCGCCTGCGCGGAATGTTACGTCACTCTTCTGGCCCGGCTACCTGCGAAAGAACTGGAATCTGGAACGAAGACGGACGCATCGGCCGTGCAATAGCTTCCAGGAAACGTTGTCCTATAGATCAAACCGGCCGTCAATCACGGCTGCCGTCCATAATGCAAAACGGCCCACCAGGGCGAGCCGTTCCACATTTCGAAGTTTGCGCTTCGGCAAGAGGCAGAAGACCGTCACGAGGTCAAAATTCTGTCCATTGAGATCTCAAATCCGAATGTGACCTTCCAGCGCGCACGCCGGTGCGCGGCACATCACTTCCGCGAAATGAGTCCCTTGCGGGTCAGAGCCATGTTGGTCAGGGCCCGGTCAACATGGGTCAGGCGCCAGCTCAGCATTTTCTGGGCGTAGCGCAGGACGGTATCGCGCATCGCGGGATCTGCCGCCAGGTTCCGGGTTTCGTGCGGATCGGCACGCATGTCGAACAGTAGCGGCGGAAGTGCTGCGAAGTGAACGTATTTGTAGTCGGTGTCGCGGATCACCGCATAGGAACACTGGTCCGAAGTGAGGCCCAGCGCGGTTTCCGGCTTCAGGGTCTCGACCTCGCGGAAGTCATGTTCAAAGAAGACCTCCTGCCGCCAGTCCTTCGGTGTGTGGCCTTCGATGAAGGGCAGCAGTGACCTGCCGTCCATGGCGCGCGGCACCTCGCCGCCGATCCTGTCGATGATCGTCGGCGCCACGTCGATTGCTTCCGTCAGGCTGGTAACGCGCCTGCCCCGCACTGCGCTGCTCGCCGGGTCGCGAACTATCAGCGGTACACGGAAGGCCTGGTCGAAGTAGATTTCCTTCGACCAGACATAGTGCTCACCCAGCATCTCGGCATGGTCCGAAGTGAAGATGATCAAGGTGCGGTCATATTCACCCTTGGCCTTGAGGTGATCGATGATGCGGCCAATGTGGAAATCGACCTCCGCCATCAGCCCGAAATACGTCGCCATCATTTGCCGGATTTCGAGGTCCGGGGCGGTCGCGAGTGCAATGTCGCTGTGCTCGTCGAAGGAATTGGCTTTCCGGTAGCCGTCGATGCGATAGCCCAGGAAGGGATGCTGGGCAGACTCTTCCTCAAGGGTCGCGGCGCGGTGAGGCATCGCCACGTCCTTGGGGTGAACCATCGCATTGTAGGGTTCAGAGGCAATGAAGGGCGGATGCGGGCGCATGAACACGAGATGGGCGAACCACGGGCGGCGGCGACGGGCCTGGTGCCATTGCAGAAAGCGGTCGGCGAGGAATGCCGTGTCACTGTCCTCGGCTGCATACTCGGTTGGAATGTAGCGGAAGCCGCGATCGGCGGGCTTTGTGAATCCACGGCGCGGGCGAAACACATCCGACCGGCCGTTCGGCAAGGCATAACCCTTGGCGATGAGGTTCCCCACCCACGGCACCATGTCTTCCGACATGTGCACCGGGGCAACAAAGCCCGGCAGCACGCCTTCATCATAGGCCTCTAGGGCGGGATCAGCGGGATGCTTGCCGCGTGGATCAACGGAGGTATCGGTGTAACCGAAGAGCGACGGTTCATAGCCGCGCTTGCGTGCCTCGAGTGCCACATTGGTGTGGCGGTCATCGAGCGGCGTGCCATTGCGGCCCGAGCGGTGGTTCATCAGGTAAAGCCCGGTGAGCAGGCTGGTGCGCGACGGCCCGCAAGGCGTGCATTGGCCGAAATGATTTTCAAATAGCACGCCATCCGCGGCCAGGGCATCGAGATTTGGCGTGCGTACATTGGGGTGCCCAAGGGCACCGAGGCAGTCGGCACGCCACTGGTCAGCGCAGATGAACAGGACATTGGGCCGGTCGGAAGAGGTCATTTCATCACCATCGTGTCGTTTGGAAATTGCATGCTTTACCAGCGAAGCTTCTGGGAAACATAGGTTGGCGCAGCACCCGCTGCCGCAGCCGCCTGTTCGAGTGCTGCGGCATCACTTTGGCCATGCACACCACCCTCGAGCACGAGAAGAGAGTCAAAGCGGCGCCGGCGGGCACCAGAGATATCGGTGGCGAGATTGTCGCCAATCATCAGCACCTGCCCCGGCTCGGCGCCACCCGCAACGGCGAGGGCGGCATCGTAGATCGGATCATGGGGCTTGCCATATTCCACCACCTCGCCGCCCAGCGCCGCATAGTGGTTGGCGATCCAGCCGGGGCCAAGCCGCAGGCGCCCGCCTTGCGGATAGACGACATCGGAATCGGCAACCAGCATTGGCACGCCGCGTGACTTCGCTATCGCTAGCCCTGTGGGGAGCGGGCTCGCCAAGGCCTCCTCCTCGGTGGCGTAGGGCATGCCGTAAGCTATGGCGACGTCCGCTTGTTCGAGCGACACATGCTCAGCGTTGAAGGTGCCGAGCCAGGCGACATTCGGTGCCGTGGCGATGAAGTTCAGCTTTGGCGGACCATCGGGAAAACGCCGGGCAAGGTCGCTCCAAGCCAACTCGCCTGAACAGGCAACATGGTCGAAGGCTTCAGGTGCTACGCCTGTCGATTTCAGGTGCGCGCCGATCTGCCCAGCGCGGCGCGGCGAGTTGGTGACAATGATCACCGTGAGGCCAGCAGCACGCGCCGCCACGAGAGCCGCGTTGGCCTCAGCAAAGACGGTGTGCCCGTCATGCAGGGTTCCCCAGGCATCAACCAGCAGAACGCGATAGGACGCAATGATCGCGGACAGCCCGTCAACATGCTTGAAGGCGTTGCGCGTGGCAGTCATTTTGCGGCCTGTGCGACACTCTGCGGCGCGGCTGGCTTGCGAAGATCAAGCGCGCCACTGAGCTTCAATTCCGCCATATGATGGCATGCGGAGAAGTGCCCACCGCCGCTGTCAGCAAGCACCGGCATCTCACGCGCGCAAATGTCGGTGGCATAGCGGCAGCGCGTGCGGAAGCGGCAGCCGGAGGGCGGATTGGCCGGGTCGGGACGCTCGCCTTCAAGAAGGATCGGCCGCAGGGGTGCATCAGGGTCAGGTTCAGGCACAGCCGACAATAGCGCCTCGGTATAGGGATGCTTCGGCGTGAAATAGACCTGGCGCGTGGTGCCGTATTCCACCACCTGCCCCAGATAGAGCACGGCAACACGGTCACAGACATAGGCGACCGCGGCAAGATCATGGGCGATGAAGAGATAGGTCAGGCCCAGTGAACCTTGCAGTTCGACAAGGAGATTGAGGATCTGGGCCTGTATCGAGACATCGAGCGAGGAAATGGGTTCATCGCAGACCACGAGGGCGGGCTTCAGCACAAGGGCACGGGCAATGGCGATGCGCTGGCGCTGCCCGCCGGAAAACGCATGTGGCAGGCGGTTCAGCATCTCCGGTTCGAGGCCGCATTTTCCCGCCACTTCGAGGATGGTGTCGTCGAGGGCGGCGCGGTTCGGATATAGTCCCTTCGCCGCTCCGGCGATCAACGGCTCGCTCAAAATGTCGCGCACCGTCATGCGCGGGTTCAGCGAAGCATAGGGGTCCTGGAAAATCATCTGCATGTGGCGGCGGGCGCGGCGAAGCTCTGCCTTGTCGAGTGCCGTGATGTCGATTGGCGTGTCACCAGGAGTCAGCGTCACGCGTCCGCTGCTCGGCTCATGGCCGCGCAGCACGGCAAGGCCGAGCGAGGTCTTGCCGGAACCCGATTCACCGACGAGCCCCAGTGTCTCTCCCCTGGCGATTTCGAAGGAGACGTTGTCAACAGCATTGACCCAGCCGACTGTGCGGCTCCAGATGCCGCGGCTGCGGAGCGGGTAGCGCACCGAAAGGTTCTCGACTTTCAGCAATGCCGTCACGCGGCCCCTCCCCTGTCCGCATGAATGCACATCACCGCATGATCGCCGTCGTGGTGGGTGGGCGGCAAGGCTTCGGCGCAGCGTGGCAGCACCGCAACCGGGCAGCGCGGATGGAAGCGGCAGCCAGACGGCGGATCGAAGATGCTCGGCATGGCACCGGCAATGGGCTGGATGCGGCGGGCCCGGTCGATGTCGCCAAGGCGCGGCACGGCATCAATCAGGGCTCGCGTATAGGGGTGGCCTGGCTTGCGGAAGATGGCACGGACACTGCCCGTTTCCACGATGCGGCCGGCATACATGACGGCGACACGGTCCGCCATCTGCGCAACAATGCCGAGGTCATGGGTGATGAAGAGGATCGACATGCCAAATTCATCACGCAAGCCGCGCATCAAGTTCAGGATCTGGCCCTGGATGGTAACGTCGAGCGCCGTCGTCGGTTCGTCGGCGATGAGAAGGCTCGGCTCGCAGACGAGCGCCCGCGCAATCATGGCGCGCTGGCGCATGCCGCCGGAAAATTCCGACGGATAGCGATCAAGGGCGGCCACGGGATTGGGAATGCCGACCTTTGCCAGAAGTGCGGCGGCGCGGTCCCGCGCCTGCTTGCGGGTGACATTCTCATGAACCTGCACGACCTCGGCGATCTGGGCACCAATGGTGTGAATGGGCGAAAAGGAACTCATCGGCTCCTGGAACACCATTCCCATGTGACCGCCGCGAACCGCCTGGATGGTTTTGCCGCGATCACCAAGGCCCACGATGTCAGCAGAAAATCCATCGCGCGCGGCAAAGCGGATTTCACCACCCGTGATGCGGAGGTTGGCGCCGAGGAGCTGCATCAGGGCCAGCGCCGTGACGCTTTTGCCCGAGCCCGATTCTCCGACGAGGGCCAGCACCTCGCCCCTGGCGATGGTGAAGGAGACATCGGTGGTGAGCGGCACCGGAACGCCATCGACCGAGGCGGTGATCGACAGGTTGCGGACGTCGATGACGGGTGCTGTCGCGGACTTGTCCATCATGACCTCGAATAGGGATCGGCGGCATCGCGCAAGCCGTCACCCACAAAATTGAAGGCCAGCACCGCAACGATCACGAAGGCTCCCGGAATCATCAGCCACGGCGCCTGGTCGATGGAACGGACAGACTGGGCTGCAAACAGCAGCACGCCCCAGCTTTCGACCGGTTCGCGAAGGCCGAGTCCCAAGAAGGAGAGCGAGGTTTCCGCAAGCAGGATCTCGGGAAAGGCAACAGACGTATCAACGATAAGATAGCTCATGAATGACGGCAGGAGATGGCGCCAGATGATGCGGGAGTCGCTGCAGCCGGACAGCCGTGCCGCCAGCACGAAATCTTCCTGCCGGGTGGCCAGCAGCTTTGAACGCACGGTGCGGGCGAGCCACGTCCAACCGAGGAGCGACAGGATGGCGGTGATGCAGATATAGGTGGCGAGCGGCCCCCAGTCGCGCGGCATGAGGGCAGCGAGCGCCAGCCATAGTGGCAGGGTCGGGATCGAACGAATGAACTCGATCAAGCGCATGACAAAATTGTCGAGCGGGCCACCGAAATAGCCGGCCGCACCGCCAATTGCCGCGCCAAGGATGAACGAAATCAACACGCCGACAAAGGCAACTCCCAGTGAGGCGCGGGCTGCGTGGATGGAGCGCGAGAAAATATCGAGGCCGGTGAAATCAGTGCCGAAGAAATGCACACGGCCACCCTCCACGCCAAACAGGCGAATATCCATCGGGACCAGCCCAAGCAGGCGGTAGGGCTCGCCATGGACGAACAATTGCAGCGGCTGGATCTGCGTCGTGTCGGGCACATAGGTCTTGCGCATGGTCTTGAGGTCGCGCGTGCCCTTCATGCCATAGACGAAGGGGCGGAGATGAAAGTTGCCATCGGCATCGATCATGTGAATGCCCTGCGGGGGGCCTGCGACATAGCTGGTGTCGCGCTGGCCCGGCGGATAAGGCGCGATGAATTCGGCAAAAAGCGCGCAGGCGACAAGCAGACCAAGAAGCACGACACCCAGCACCGCCATGCGGTGGCGGCGGAACTTGCGCCACATCAGTTGCCACTGGCTTGCGAGGTCAGGCCTTGGCGTCTTG
>CAZUKI010000063.1:4030-5601 GCA_964620785.1 uncultured Aestuariivirga sp. | reverse complement strand
TTCTCGAATTCCGGCGAGTAAAGGCCTCCGACGCTCCAGCCGAAATTCTGCTGGGCGAGATAGAGCAGCACGAGGGCCAAGAGGAAGTTCGGAATGGCAAGCCCGACATAGCCGAACACCGAAACCGCATAATCGCCAACCGAGTAACGGCGCACCGCCGAATAAATGCCGATCGGAATGGCGACGGCATACATGAAGAACAAGGTGGTGAAGGCGATGACCAGCGTCAGCGGCAGACGCTCGGCGATGACCTCGCCCACCGGGCGCCGCCAGGCCCAGGAGAAGCCAAAGTCCCCGTGAAGTGCGTTCCACAGCCAACTGGCATATTGAACGATCCACGGGCGATCGAGGCCCAGTTGCTGGCGCACCGCCTCGATGTCAGCCTGCGTGATGATCGTTCCCGTGGCTGCCTTCTTGGCGGCGTAGATCTCCGCATAGTCTCCCGGTGCCGCCTGGATGATCAGGAACGAAACGAAGGATACGAGCAGCAGCGTCAACGCCATATAGCCAAGCCGGCGCAGGAGAAAACGTATCATGGCAAACCCATCCCAGGTCGCAACACGGTCACAATGGGCGGGTGTGAAGGTTCACTGTCCTGCCGCTTGTGCTCAGTCCTTGTACCACTGGTCCGGACGGTAGGGATACATGTAGCCGAAGTTGAAGTGGACCGTGGTCTTGTCGAGGTTGCCATAGACATTGTGCAGGCCCGACTTGACGATGACCGGCTTCGGCACCAGACCGATTGACCCGATGATTGTCATGTTTTCCTGGTTGAGGCGGATCAGTTCGCGGCCGACCTGAACATAGCGTTCCGTCCCGGGCAGCAACGTGCGCCATTCATCGCCGAGCGTGAAGATCTGCTTGGCCCATTCCGGCGGCTCTTCACCCTGGGCCCCCTTGGTTTCATGCCACTGACGCCATTTCACGCCGAACAATGGCGAGATGTCGGAGTAGTATGGCGTGTACAAGCCGATGTTGGCGATGAGCGTCGGCTCATAGGGCACGTCCCATTCCATGTTGATGTCGGAGCGCTCCGCCTTGGCATTCTCGCGTGTCGCCTCCGAGGTCAGTTCCTTGGCATTGACGTTGAGGCCTATGGCCTTGAGGTAGTCGGACATCAGCTTGACGAATTCCGGCGAGGCAAACTGGCCGGAATATTCCCAGAGGATCGTGAAGGGAGAGCCATCGGGATAGGTGCGGAAGCCGTCGGCACCGCGCTTCATGCCCATCTCATCGAGCAGCGCGTTGGCGCGGTCCGGATCATATTCGATCATGTATTTCCGGTCTTCCGGCTTTTCGAAACTGAGGTCGGAAGGCAGGGCCTGGCTCGGCACGCCGAGGCCGAAATACATCACCTCGTTCATCTCGGCGCGGTTCATGGCGTGAGACACGGCCTGGCGGAAGCGCAGATCGCCATAAACGGCGCGAAGTTTGGGATCTGCATGGGTGATGTTGAATGCAAAGCTCGGGCCGATGGAGCCGGCAGGCAGGTGAACGGTGTATTTGCCCTTCTGCTCGTTTTCCCGGTAGGTCGGCAGGTCCGAAAGACCCGGTCCCTGGGCCTTGAAGTC
>CAZUKI010000063.1:0-3930 GCA_964620785.1 uncultured Aestuariivirga sp. | reverse complement strand
GCGGCCTTTGCGTCATCATTGGCCTTCGGATTGTATTTCGGCATCATGCTTTCAAAGAAGTGCTTTGGCGCGAAGGTGGAGAAATATGAGCCGCTTGTCGCCATGTAGGTGAGAAGGCCGGGGAACGGGCTGTCGAAGCTGACTTCCACGTGGGTCTCATCCAGGGCCTTTGCCTGGGGGTTGACGCCCCATTCTTTGGTGGTTTCCGGGTTGAGGTCCTTGTTCTGGATGATGTCGGCAAAGAAGAAGACCACGTCATCGGCGGTGAACGGCTTGCCATCGGACCATTTGTGGCCCTTGCGCAGTTCAAAGGTGATCTTGGTGAAGTCGTCATTCCATTTCCAGGAACGGGCGACATTGGGGACAATGGTCTTGAGATCGTCGGACATGCGCACCAGGACGGCCTGGCGCCAACTCAAGATGTCGGATGTGCCAGAGGTGGGAGCGCGCGATGTGCCCTCGATCGTTCCGCCGTAGTGGCCGCAGCTTTCATAGGGGAGGACAATGAGCGGCTGTTGCGGAAGGCGATCAGCCACCGCAGGCAATGCGCCGGAACTCACTTCGGCGGCAAAGAGCGGATTGTCATGATAGGTGAGCGAAAGGCTGGCGGCCTCTTCGACTTCCGCCTGCTCGGGGAATGCGGTGGAAAGCCCCATGGCGTCGGCGACCGTCGGACAGGAGGCGGCCCATGCCGTGGTGACCGCAAACGGGCCGCCAAGAGCAGCAGCGAGAACCAATGCCGACGTGCAGCGAACCCGGAACCGAAACATATCCAGCATAGGTAATCCCTCCATCTGCGGCGCCTTGCGCCTTGTTGAGCTTCATCGCTGGACGAGGATTAAAAAGACCGATCGGTGAGTTAGTCAACAGGATATTTGCCCATATGGGCATTATTTTTTCAGAACTCACATCAAACTGTCACTTAACAGTCAAACGCTGGTAATTTGAACATCGGCGGCACTCAAAACCTCGCGAAGTGGCGAGTCGACCGGGCCATTCGTGACCAAACGGTCTACTCGCTGCGCCGCGCAAACCTGAAAAAGCGCGTGACGGCCGAGCTTGGAAGAATCGGCAATGACGGTCACGTCCCTCGCGCTGGCGATCATGGCGCGGGCAACAAAGGCTTCCTCGGCGTTGAAATCCATGCAGTTGCCTTCGCCGTCCATGCCGCCGATCGTCAGCACGGCGTGATCGGCGCGCACTGCCCTGATCTGCTCCACGGTCAGGGCGCCAAGCATTTCGTGGCCGTCGCCAAAATAGCGCCCGCCGAGAACATAGACGTCGCTGCGGTGAGGCGCCTTCCAGAGTTCGGCTGCAGCCGCGATCGAGTTGGTGATTACAGAAAATTTCCCAATTTTTCCCAATGCTTCTGCGAAGTAAGTAGTGGTTGATCCGGCATCGATCAGAAAGCTGTCACCAGGCTCGAACAAGGCCGCGGCGGCGGTTGCTATGGCCAGTTTCTCCCCGCGCGCGGTTGCCCGGCGGTCATCGAGCGGGCTCTCCTGTGCGGTCTGGGAATGAACAGCACCGCCGTGAATCTTGCGCAGCAGCCCCTGCTCCGACAACTGGGCAAGATCGCGCCGAACAGTTTCACTCGATATGTTCAGTGTTTCGGCCAGTTCTTCCACGCTGGCACGACTGGCCTTGCGCACCAAAGCGAGGATGTGTTCGCGCCGATCCTTCGGCCCCTGTCTTTTCCTCATGCCCCTACTCACTTGCCTATTCGGTCAATTCATGACACTGCTATGCCAATTCGGTCAACTTGTTACTGCAAATCCATGATTCACCCTAACCCGGTCCCCAAGGCTGCCGGTGCCGGCCCAATGGCTGGCGAGACATATGATGTGGCGATCATCGGGGCCGGTGTTGTCGGGTGTGCCATCGCACGCAGCTTTGCGGTGCGCGGCTGGAAGGCGCTGGTCGTCGAGAAGGCGGCCGACATCCTCGAAGGTGCAAGCAAGGGCAATTCGGCGTTGCTGCACACCGGATATGACGAGCCCGAGAACAGTGAAGAACTGAAGATCCTGCGCCACGGCTTTGACATGTACCGGCGCCTGCACTGGCGCATGAACCTGCCGCTCGTCGAGACAAGCGCCCTGGTCATCGCATGGAATGAAGCGGAGGAAGCGAAACTGGCGGCGATCCGCGACCTGGCGCATCGCAATGGTGTCACCGATGCAAGCATCATAGGGCGGCAGGAGTTGCGCAAGCGCGAGCCCAACCTTTCTCCTGATGCCTGCGGCGCCGTGCTCATTCCCGGCGAGGCCATCATCGACCCGTGGAGCGCGCCACTCGGCTACATGATGCAGGCCGTGCACTACGGCACCAGGCTGGTGACGGGTGCGCTGCTGCTTCAGGCCGAACGGCGCAATGGTGCCTGGTCACTGGCGACGAGCGCCGGGACATTCCAGAGCCGCATCGTTGTCAATGCTGCTGGGCTCTTTGGCGATGAGGTCGAGAAGCTGCGCGGTGCGCAACCGGCCTTCACCATCAGGCCACGCAAGGGCCAGTTCATTGTGCTCGACAAGCCGGCACGGAGCCTGGTCAACGCCATCATCCTGAAAGTTCCCAACGAGCGCACAAAGGGTGTTCTCATCGCGCCGACCGTTTTCGGCAACGTGATCGTCGGGCCCACCGCCGAGGACCAGGACGACCGCATTCACGCCACCTGCGATGCCGACATGTTGCGCACCATCCGCGCCGATGGCGAGCGCATGATGCCGGCACTGGCTGGGCAAACCATCACGGCGACCTTCGCGGGCCTGCGCCCGGCCAGCGAGCACCGTGACTATGTGCTTGCCGTGGACCCGGAGGGATGGATCACCGTTGGCGGCATCCGTTCAACGGGGCTTTCTGCCTCACTGGGACTTGGCGAATGGGCCGCGACGCAAGGCAGCAGGCTCCTGGGCGATGAGCGCACTCATCCTGACGACGAAAAGCTCTACTGGCCGCAGATGCCGAACCTTTCCGAGTCCGCGCCGCGCCCTTACCAGTGCGCCGGACGCGAGCCCATTGCCTGTCATTGCGAATGGGTGACGGAGGCCCAGGTCACCAGCGCACTTGCTGGCCCCGTTCCGGCGCGGACATTGGGCGGACTGAAACGGCGCACGCGTGTTATGCTCGGGCGCTGCCAGGGTTTTGGCTGCACCGGGAACGTGGCGCGGCTTGCCAGGCACCTGATGGAACCTTCAACCTCGACGGCAAGTTCCGCGGAGACGGACAAGTGAGCATTGCCGCGCCACGCGTGCTCATCATCGGCGCCGGGCCAGCAGGCCTCGCGGCGGCGGCGGCACTCGCCCAGCGCGGCATCGCAGGCGTGCGGATCGTCGATCGGGAACCGGAACCCGGTGGCATTCCGCGCTTCTGTCCGCACCCGACATTCGGACTTGCCGATCATCTGCGCCCCATGCCGGGGCCAAGCTGGATCAATCGGTTGGTGGCGCGCATCGACCAGCGGCAGCTTTCACTCAACACGACCGTCACGGCGATCAGCCCCGATCTGGAAGTATCGCTCTCCGATCACGATGGTGAATCGCAGCTGCGGCCGGAGCGCATCCTGCTGGCGACCGGCATTCGCGAAACGCCGCGATCGGCGCGGTTGATCTCTGGTGACCGCCCGCTCAACGTCATCACCACCGGTGCCTTGCAGCGCATGGTGGCGACTGGCCAACCACTACCCTTTCGCAGGCCGCTGATCGTCGGCACGGAACTGGTTTCGTTTTCAGCTGCGCTGACACTGCGCGACCAACGCATCAGGGCTGTGGCCATGGTCGAGTCGGGAGAGCGCATCCGTGCCCGCCGTCCGGCCGATCTACTCACCCGCCTGTTCCTTGGCATTCCGGTGATGACCGGGCATAGCGTCGTCTCGATCAATGCGGAAGCGAGGAATGCCTCCCTGCTCCGGTCCGTGACGCTGCGAGGACCCAGCCA
>CAZUKI010000062.1:8553-13046 GCA_964620785.1 uncultured Aestuariivirga sp. | reverse complement strand
TCGCGGCACAGAAATGGTGCACGGGCAAGGTCGGCATGTTCGGCATTTCCTGGGGTGGCTTCAATGCCCTGCAGGTGGCGGCCCTGCGCCCGCCCGCCCTCAAGGCCATCGTCTCGCTGTGTTCGACTGACGACCGCTACGAGGATGACGTCCATTACAAGGGCGGCACCGTCATCAATGAAATGCTGGGCTGGGCCGCTACCATGCTGGCCTATTCCTCGCGCCCGCCCGACCCCAAGATCGTCGGACCCAAGTGGAAGAAGACCTGGCTCGAGCGCCTCAAGCATCAGCCCTTCCATGCCATCGAATGGCTGAAGCATCCCCATCGCGACAGTTTCTGGAAGCATGGCTCGGTCTGCGAGGACTGGAGCAAGATCCAGGCCGCCACCTTGCTCATCGGCGGCTGGAATGACGCCTATACCAACGCCATTCCCCGCATGATGAAGAACCTGCGCGTGCCGCGCAAAGCCATCATCGGGCCATGGGCCCACAAATATCCGCACTTCGCCGTGCCGGGGCCCCGCATCGGGGCGCTTCAGGAAATGCTGCGCTGGTGGGACTTCTACCTCAAGGACGTCAACACCGGCGTGACCCAGGACCCCGACTACCGCGTCTATGTGATGGATGCCTACAAGCCGGGCGCCTTCCCCGAGAAGATCGATGGCCGCTGGGTTGCCGAAAGCTACTGGGGCTATGGCAACATCGAGAACAAGACCTTCTCGCTGACCCGCCAGGGCATTTCAGCCGAGGCCGGCAAGGAGGAAAGCCTCACCGTCACCTCCTCGCAGGATGTGGGCTTCGATGGTGGCGAATACTGCATCATCTGGCTGGGGCCGGAATTTCCCGGAGACCAGGGCAGGGACGACAAGGGCTCCATCACCTTCGACAGCCCGGCCTTGACCACCGACATGGACATCGTTGGCCAGACGGCCGTGGAACTGACCCTGATGGTGGACAAGCCGGTGGCCCATATCGCAGTGCGCCTCAATGATGTCTGGCCTGATGGCTCGGTGTCGCGCATCAGCTATCAGTTGCAGAACCTCGCCATGCGCGAGAACCGCGAATACCCGACGCCGCTCGAACCCTTCAAGCGCTACAAGGTCAAGGTGAAGCTCGATGATGTCGCCTGGCGCATTCCCGCTGGGCACAAGCTGCGCGTGGCGGTCTCGACAAGCTATTTCCCGATGATGTGGCCGGCGCCAGAGCCTGTGAAGCTTACGGTTTTTGCCGGAGCCTCGACGGTCAACCTGCCGGTGCGCAAGAAGCTCGCGGAAGAAAAGCCGGTGAGTTTCCCGGCCCCAGAATCCGCAGCACCACTCAAGCAGACGGTGCTCAAGAAGGACTGGCACAAGCGCGAAAAGACCGTCGATGCCAAGACCGGCGAGGTGCGCCTCGAGATCGTCGATGATTTCGGCGTCCAGAAGATTGTGAGCCACGGCCTGGAAGTGGGTGCGGTCGGCCGCGAGAACTATGCGATCCTGCCCCACGATCCGCTGTCTGCCAAAATGGAAACCCACTGGACCGAAACCCGCAAGCGCGGCGCCTGGTCGATCCGCACCGAGACCTATGGCCGGATGACCGCGACCAAGACCCACTGGAAACTATGGGGCAAGGTCGAGGCCTTCGAGGGCAAGAAGCGCATATTCGTCAAGGAATTCGACGAGGAAATTGAACGCCGCCTGCAGTGATCCGAAGTGCACCGCAGCGCCGTATAGGCATCGGAACATGTGGAGCAGCACTTCGTGGAAAGCCTGGCGGCGATGATGGCGACAGCTGAAAGGGCTGGGGCGCCGGGCCTTGACGCAGCACAGCTGCACAGCATCGCCGTGGCCCGCGACCGCGCGGCATTCGCGGCGCTGTTTGATAGCTATGCCCCGCGCGTCAAGGCCTACATGATGCGCAAGGGCCAGACCGCCGAACAGGCAGAGGACCTGGTGCAGGAAACCATGATCGCCGTCTGGTCCAAGGCCGGGCTTTATGTTCCGGAGCGCGGCAGCGTTGCGACCTGGATATTTACCATCGCGCGCAATCTGCGCATCGATCGCCTGCGCCGGGAGAAAACCTCGCTGTTCACCGACCTCGATGGCTATGACGCCGAATCCGACGATGAGCCCGCTGACGAGGCGCTGGGCCGCTTCCAGGAGGAAAGCCATGTTGCGGCAGCCCTGGCGCAGATCCCGGAGGAGCAACGCAATCTGCTCGTCCTGAACTACATGGAGGGTCTCGCCCAGAGTGAGATCGCCGAAAAGCTCCAAATCCCCATTGGTACCGTAAAATCAAGAATGAGACTGGCCTACATCCGCATGCGCAAGCTTCTGGAGACCATCACGTGAGCATCAGCCACCATCTGGATGACGCCACCATCCTGGCCCTTGCGGCTGGCACGCTGGGTGAGGCCCACGGCTTTGCCGCGGCAACCCATGCCGCCTACTGCAGTTCCTGCCGTGCGGCCCTTCGCCAGGCCGAACGCCTGGGCGGCAGCCTTCTGACGGGCGCTGACGAGGAAGCGGTGACCGACCGCTGCCGCAGTGCCACGCTGGCAAGCCTTGATGCCGTTGCATTGGAGAAACGCCAGCCCGCCACCGCGGCCCCGACCGACGTTCCGGCGGTGCTGTGCAATCTCATCGGCAATGTGCCGCTTGAAAAGCTGAAGTGGAAGACCAGGGGACCGGGCGTTGCCACCCATGACATTCCGTTGTCAGCCACCGGGCGCACGAAGCTGACACTGTTCCGCATCGAGCCTGGCCGCAGCATGCCGGAGCACGGCCATGGCGGCAGTGAACTGACGGTGATCCTGCGCGGCGCCTATGCCGACAAGACCGGCCGTTACATGAGGGGCGATGTGGCCGACCTTGACGAGAGCGTGGAGCACCAGCCCGTCGTCGAGGCAGGGGAGACCTGCTACTGCCTCTTTGCAACTGAAGCTCCGGCCCGCTTCAAGTCGAAGCTTATGCGCCTGCTGCAACCGCTGCTCGGCTTCTGACAAAAAAGGGCGGCCCGAAGGCCGCCCTCTCTTTCATCACGTTTGAACTCTCAGTTCGTTGCCATGGCCTTTTCGGCGGCGGCAATGGCGGCCTGGCGCTTGGTGATTTCGTCACCGATCGGCGGGCCGGCAAAGCGTTTGCCGTTGAGCATGAAGGTAAGGATTGCGGTGATGATGAACACCACGACCCCGGCATAGAGACCGAAGCTCGACTCGGGGCTGTGCCAGAAATACCAGACGGCAAGGCCCGTCAGCACGCTGATCGCCAGGCCGATCGGCATGCGCCCTTCCATGGATTGCCAGAAGGCCGCCATGGCAAGGCTCATGAGCACGATCAAATATCCGACCTTTTCGTTATAGGGTTGCACACCCACGAAGATCAGGACGGCGCATCCGAAGATCGCCAGCAGGGCAATCGGAATGGAAGCCCCACCCAGGTTGAACGGTCCCTTGTTCGTCCAGTTCCCCGCCATTTCCGAACGCATCGCCGCGGCGATGGGCAGGAGATAGGAGAGGTAGAGGAACACGGCACAGCCCGTGGAGAGCACCAGGAAGGCGCCGCCATAGAGTGTCGCAATGATCGACAGGATGCCGCCCACCCAGATCGCCGCACCGGGGGTGCGAAGCCTGGGATCGACCTTCTTCAGCGTCTCGGAGGCCGGCAGGCCGTTGTCACGCGCGAAGGCATACATCATGCGCGACGTCGAGGTGAGACCCGCCAGCGCGCAGAGGAAGTTCGACACCACGATGCCGATGATGATGAGATCCTTGAGGATCGTTGGCATGTGTGCCTGGCCCATGAGCCAGAAGAACGAGTTCCAGCCCTGCGATGCACCAGCCGTGACACCATCCATGGTGACCACACCTGCAGCATCGGTCTGATCCGGCAGCGCCAGCACCATGGCGCAAACCATGAACCAGCCAAACAGGAACGACCAGAACACCGAGCGGAGCATGCCTTTCGGCACTTCCTTCTGGGCGTCACGGGTTTCTTCCGAGGTATGTGCCGAGGCATCGAAGCCCGTGATCGTATAGACCGCGTGCAGGAGGCCGAGCGCAAACACATAGAGACCGACAGTAGCCGCCGGCCAGACACCACCGCCAGCATCGCCGGTGAAGTTCTGGAACCGCCACAGGCGGCTGAAGTCGAGGCTTGGCGCGAAGGCCACCAGCGACAGGGTGAGGACCACCGTGGTCGCTAGGATGATGTAGCCGCTCCAGTCCGTCAGCAGCGTAGTGAGGCGCAGGTAATAGTGATTGATGATCGCCTGGATGACGGTGACGACGGTGACGAAGATCGTCTGCACCCACCAGCCTTGCGAAAACTCGCCCTGCGGTGTCCAGGCCGTGACATCCATGCCCAGCACCTGGGCCAGGAACAGATCACGGAACAGGAGGAACAGGCCCATGTTCACCGAGGAGACGACGAACATCAGTCCCAGCAGGTTGAACCAGGCGGCGGCCCAACCATAACCGCGCCCGCCAAGGATCGATGACCAGTGATAGATGC
>CAZUKI010000062.1:4224-8453 GCA_964620785.1 uncultured Aestuariivirga sp. | reverse complement strand
GCGGCGGCCCAACCATAACCGCGCCCGCCAAGGATCGATGACCAGTGATAGATGCCACCGGCCGTCGGATAGGAAGAGGCAACCTGGCCCATGGCTGCCGCCACGACCAGTGCAAAGGCAGAACCGATCGGCCAGACGATGCCGACGGCAGCGCCACCACCGGCACTTAGCGCAGCCGGGAAGGCCGTGAGGCCGCCTGCCACGATGCAGATGATGGCGAAGGAGATTGCGAAGTTCTGGAACCCGCCCATGCGGCGCGTCAGTTCCTGGGCATAGCCCATTTGATGGAGGACTTTTTCGTCCTCCGTCAGTTTCGTTTTGTCAGCCATTATTGATCCCCGCCGCTCCGGGGGCGAGCAGCCGTGTTTTTCTGTCATGGAGGCGGCTACCCCACTCCCCGCTCCCACAACTCTCCCCTACGACTATGGTGGTAGAACGCCTTGAGTCCGTCAACGGGTGAAACATCACAATTCAGGCAACACGCTGCACTGCAACAAAAGGGGCGGCCCGAAGGCCGCCCCTCACTGATTGTCACCTGGTTTGTTGTTGGCTCAGGCGGCTTTCACCTTGGCTTTTTGTTCCATGGCGAACTCTTCCTCCGGAGAGAGGATGAGCTTGTGGCGCCCGACCAGCGCGAAATAGATGGTCGCCAGTACGAACCACAGGATCACCCAGACCACGCCCTTGGTGAAGTTCGGGTCCTGGATCTGGTAGAAGAGTGTTGCCAGCGCGATGATGATCGTCACCACCGCACCCGGTATGCCAAGCGGGCTCCGGTAGGGGCGCGCGATGTGGGCATGGTTGTTGCGCAACAGGATGAAGGACACGGCCTGCGCGATGTAGGACAGCATGGCGCCAAACACCGCCATGTTGAGCAGCACCGAGCCGATCAGCGAACCGGCCTTTTCACCACCCAGCGCGAACCACATGGCGATCATGATGCCGAGGCCGAGGATCGACCCGGAAATCATCGCCACATGCGGTGTCCTGTAGGTGGCATGGGTCACCGACAGGCCAGACGGGAAATAGCCCGCCCGCGACAGCGAGTAGATCTGCCGGCCCTGCGCGAACAGGATGGTGTGGAAGGAGGCGATGAGGCCGAGCAGGGCGACGAGCCCCAGGATCACCGCACCCGTGTCACCGAAGATCGCCCGGAAGCCATCGAGCAGTGGTTCGCCCGAGGTGCTGAGCTTGAAGGCGCCGACACCCGCCACCGACGGGTTGAGCAGCACGATCATGAAAGCCGAGATCGCCAGCGTCATGATGCCGAGGATGATGCCCTTGGGCATGTCACGCTTGGGATCAACGGATTCTTCCGCCGCCAGCGGCAACTGCTCGATGGCAAGGAACAGCCACACCGCGAAGGGCAATGTTGCCAGGACACCCGAGAAGCCCATGGGGAACATCGAACCGCCACCATTGGGAAGTTCCGTGCCGTCAGGCGCGATGTTGAGGGCCCAGCGGCTGAAGTCCATGTTCGGAATGGCCGTGATCCAGAAGAAGATGAGGACGGCCAGCGAGGCGATGGTGACGATCAGCGTCACGCGGAAGGACAGTGCCACGCCAAAGATGTTGAGAGCGAGGAACACGACATAGGTACCGATCCACCATATGTAAGGTGGAATGTCGGACCCGAAGATGCCGCCGAGATAGGAGCCGATGAAGAAGCAGACGACCGCCGGCGTCACGACATATTCGACGTTTTCACAAAGCCCGGTGAGGAACCCGCCCCACGGCCCCATGGAAGTGCGGGCGAAGGAATAGGCCGCGCCCGTATGCGGCAGTGCCGGGCTCATTTCCGCGATGCAGAAAACAAGTCCGAGATACATGATGCCGATGATGATGCCGGCCACCAGCATGCCACCCCAGCCGCCAGTGGCGAAGCCGAAGTTCCATCCTGAAAAATGTCCGGAGATGACGGCGCCGACGCCCAGCGCCCAAAGTGACCAGATGCCTGCATATCGTTGCAGGCCTCGCTGTTCAAAGTAACCCTTATCAGCCTTTGTATAGCTGATACCACCTTGATCTTGTGCCATATGTTGCTCCCGGCGTGCCCAGGGAAAGGCCGCCCTCTGTTGCTTTGCTGTATGCAGAGTCCCGCTCTGCCCCCCGGCAGCCATAGTGGTAGAGGCTCATGAGTCCGTCAACTGACGAAACAGGGTTTTTGCTGCGGCGCAACAAAGTCGCTGGCTGCGCGCAGCCGTCGCTCCCGCCGATGAATATTGCGGCAGCATTGCCTATGCTCTGGGCACGAGGTGAGCCATGGTGAATACGAACGAGCTTCTGAGCCAGACCCCGCCGTCCGGTGCCGGCCGCAGGGGCGGAGGCCGTGAGGGCAGGAAGGCGCTCAGGGCCGCGCCCCAGCTTTCCTTTCCAACGCTCGTGCGCAACATCCCCGCTTATAAGCTGTTGCCGGACGAAGCCGTCGAGTTGATCCACGAGGAAAGCCTCAGGATTCTCGAGGAAGTGGGCTGCGAGTTCCGCGACGACCAGGCGCCGCAGCAATGGAAAGAGGCTGGCGCCGATGTGCAGGGCACCCGCGTGCGGATCGACCGCGGCCTTCTCATGTCACTGGTGGCAAGCGCGCCGGAGGAATTCACCTGGCACGCCAGGAACCCCGAGCGCACCGTCAAGGTGGGCGGCCGCAACACCGTCTTCGTGCCCATGTATGGTGCCCCTTACGTGCGCGATCTCGACAACACCCGGCGCTATGGCTCACTTGCCGACCTCAACAACTTCCACCGCCTCGCCCAGTCGCTTCCGGCGCTTCATTCCTCAAGCTCGATCTGCTGCGAGCCCATGGAAATCCCGGTGCCGAAGCGCCACCTCCACATCATCAACTCGGCCCTCTCCAACACCGACAAGCCGATCATGGGCATCGTCACGGCGAAGGAACGTGCCGAAGATGTGATGGCCATGGCCGGCATCGTCTTTGGCGATGATTTCGTGAAGGACAACACCGTCGTCGTCTCCATCACCAACTGCAATTCACCGCTGGTCTGGGACCAGACCATGCTCGATGCCATGCGCGTCTATGCGGCGAGCAACCAGCCGATCATCGCCGCACCCTTCGCGCTGTGCGGGGCATCGACCTCGGCCTCGGCCATCGGCGCCGTTGCCCAGGTCAACGCCGAGGCACTGGCAGGCGTCGCCTACACCCAGCTTGTGCGCAAGGGTTCGCCGGTGATCTATGGCCAGTTCATGGTGACGGTGGACATGAAGACCGGCGCCCCCATGGGCGGAACGCCGGAAGCTGCCCAGATGATGTATGTCATGGGACAACTGGCCCGGAAATACAAACTCCCCTGGCGCACCAGCGGCTTCCATGTCGGCTCCAAGATCAATGACGCGCAGGCCGGTTACGAGGCCAACATGCTGATGCATGCGGCGATCCTCTCCGGCGCCAACTACATCTGGCATGTTGCGGGCTGGCTCGAGGCGGGCCTGTGCTGCGGCTATTCGAAGTTCGTCACCGATGCCGAACAGCTTGTGGGCTGGTACAAATATGCTGGCGGCCTGCGCTTCGACGACTTCAAGGAGGCCATGGCGGCAGTGCGCGAAGTTGGCCCGGCGGGACATTTCCTCGGCACCGCCCACACCCTCGAGAACTTCGAAAAAGCCTTCTTCATGCCAAGCGTCATGGATTTCAATTCCTTCGAGCAGTGGCAGGCGGAAGGCGCCAAGGACCACGACACGCGCGGCCGCGACAAGGCACGGGCCTTACTCGCCGCCTGGCAGGCGCCTGCCATGGACGTGGCTGTCGCCGAGGGCCTTCGTGATTTCATCGCCCGGCGCGAGCGGGAATTGCCAAACAGCGTGAACTGAGCAAGTCTTGCCGCCATGCAGGATTTCGTGACATCGGCACTGGCAACCCTTCTGGTCATCGCCGATCCGATTTTCCTGAGCGCGCTTTTCCTGGGGCTTACCCAGCATCTCGACCGTGGCCAGCGCCGCGAGGTGGCGCTGCGCGGCACCATCATCGCCTTCTGCATCCTGCTGGGGGCGGGCCTCGGCGGGGCAAAGCTCCTGGGCCTTCTCGGCATTTCACTCTCGGCCTTCCGCATCGCAGGTGGCCTGCTGCTGCTTTCGGCCGCCGCCGAAATGGTCTTCGACCGCAAGAACCAGCGCCAGCAGGACATCGCCAAGGCGGCAGTCAGCATCGACCATGTCAGGAACATCGCGGCCTTCCCGCTGGCCATTCCGCTGATGGCGGGGCCCGGCGCCATCAC
>CAZUKI010000062.1:0-4124 GCA_964620785.1 uncultured Aestuariivirga sp. | reverse complement strand
TCGGCGCCATCGCCACGCTCATGCGCGACGTTGAAGGTGGCGCGTGCCGGGACATAGACGCGCTCACCGGCAATCTGGATCTCGAAGCGCTCGTCATTTTCGATGGCATCGGCCAACCGCCTGAGCTTGTCGACAAACTGCGCCGTCGGATAGTCCTTCTCGATGTCACGCTTGCGTCCGGCCATCTGCAACATCTCCCTGTTTGACTATGGGAGATGTGGCGCGCTTTGGCGGCGATGCAAGGATTGCTTGCATTAAAACTTGGACAGGAAGGCGCTAGCTCGGCTCATGCGAGGCAAGCCAGGACTTGAAGCGCGAAATGCCCTCCAGAAGCTTGTCCTCGTCCTTGAGGTAGCACATGCGCAGGAAGCCTTCGCCCGCCGCGCCGAACGCCGCCCCCGGTGCGAAGCCGACATTGGCCTCATCCACGAGACGTCGCGCTGTCGTGAGCGAGTCCTTCATGCCTTCGACGGCAAAGAAGAAATAGAAGGCGCCATCCGGCACCTGGAAATGGATGCGGTTCAAGGGCCGCAGTGCCTCTGTGACGATGTCGCGGTTCCGGCGCGCCGTCGCAACCTGCTGTGCAACGAAGCTGTCGCCCAGTTCGAGGGCGGCGGTGCAGCCGCGCTGCAGGAACACCGGCGAGCCGGAGGTGTTGAACTGGATCAACCGTTCGGCAACCGGTGCAAGGGCCTTCGGCACCTGGATCCAGCCCTGGCGCCAGCCGGTCATGGCCCAGTTCTTCGAGAAGGTGTTGCAGAGCACGAGTTGTTCCTCGGTATCGCAGACATCGAGGAAGGAGGGGGCGCGAGCCGCACCGTCGGCGCCGAAGTAGAAACGCGAATAGACCTCATCGGCGATGATCCACAGGCCCTTCCGGCGGGCAAAGTCGCGGATGGCGATGAGGTCCTCGCGGCTGGCGCACCAGCCGATAGGGTTCGACGGCGAATTGATGCAGATGGCCTTCGTCTTCGGGCCTGCCGCGGCAAACAGCCTGTCGAGGTCGAGCGACCAGCGCTTTTCCTTGAAGAGCATGGGGACTTCCACGGGCACCGTGCCCTGGATGCGCAGCGGGCCCGCATAGTTGGGCCAGGCGGGTGAGGGGATGATGATCTCGTCGCCGTCCGCTGCCAGCATCTGGATGGCGATCTGGATGGCCTGCATGCCACCGCCCGTCACGCAGAAATTCTCGAAGGAAAAAGGTCTTCCGAAATGCCGCGTGTGATAGCGCGCCAGCGCCTCGCGCAGTTCGGGAATGCCGCGTTGCCAGGTGTAGTAGGTCTCACCCTTTGCCAGGCTTTCGCCGACCGGCTTGCAGAAGGCCTCCGGTGTCGGCAGGTTGCCTTCGCCTGACCAGAAGGCGATGAGGTCAGGCCGCCCGAAGCCATACATGGCGACATTGACGATGCCACTGTCAGGTTCGACCTGAGCGGGCTTGGTGAGTTTGGCGATGAGGTCCTGGTCCAGCATGGCGGGCCTTTGAGCAAAAACAAAACCCGGATGCAATGCACCCGGGTTTCATGGCTCAATTGCCGAAAATGCTTACTTCTTCTTCGCCGATCCCTTGAGGGTATCGAGGATTTCACCGAGCAGCTTTTCGGTGGTCGTCGGGGCTGGCGGCGGGGCCGCGGGCTCGGCCCTGCGCATCCGGTTTGCCGCCTTGACGAGCTGGAACAGGATGAAGGCGATGATCAGGAAGTTGACCAGGATGGTCAGGAAGTTGCCATAGGCAAAAACCGCGCCCTGTTCCTTGGCTGCGGCCAGGGTCGGTGCGGTCACCGCCGAGGACAGGCCGAAGAAATAGTTGCTGAAATCGAGGCCGCCGAAGATGGCGCCGATAATCGGCATGATCAGGTCGCCGACGATCGAATCGACGATCTTGCTGAACGCAGCACCGATGATCACGCCGATGGCGAGATCGAAGGCATTGCCCTTGAACGCAAAATTCTTGAACTCATTCCACATATTGAAGTCCCCCTTCTGGAAATGAAATGGCCCCGGCGCCTATGGGCCGGGGGGCGCACTGAATAGACCAAATCCACCTGAGCCGGAAGCGCCAATCCCCCCGGCGGAGGCGGCGGCCTTGCCCCGGGCCGGGGCGATCTGCCAAGGTAAGCCTTCGAGGGGAAACTTATGCCGGTCTATGGCTGGACCATCCTGTTTGTGGCCATCGCCTATGTGGGCCTGCTCTTTGCCGTTGCCTCGTGGGGCGACAGGCACACCCAGCAGGTAAAGGGCAAGCGCCGTCCACGGCCGTTCATCTACGCGCTGTCCATTGCCATCTACTGCACCTCCTGGACCTATTTCGGCAGTGTCGGCGTGGCGACGAGCACGGGCTTTGATTTCATCCCCGTCTATCTGGGCCCCATCCTTGTCTTCGTCCTGGGCTATCCGCTGATTTCCCGCGTCGTGCTGCTGGCCAAGCGCCAGAACATCGCCTCGATTGCCGATTTCATCGCCGCCCGCTACGGCAAGAGCGAGTTGCTGGGGGCCCTGGTTGCCATCATCGCGGTGATCGGCGTGGTGCCCTACATCTCGATCCAGCTCAAGGCGCTGTCCTTCTCGTTCGGCGCCATGATGTCGGGTGACACGGGGCAGCCCGCCGCTTTCGCGCCAGACATCGCCATCTTCATCACCATCGCCCTGGCGATCTTCGCCATGCTCTTCGGCACCCGGCATGTCGATGCCACAGAGCATCAGGATGGATTGATGACAGCCATCGCAGTTGAATCAATCGTCAAGCTTTTCGCTTTCCTGACCGTCGGCATGTTTGTGACCTTTGCCCTCGCCGGTGGCCCGGACAGGTTGTGGGCTGACATGATGGCCCGGCCCGAAATCTCCGCTGTCTTCGGCCAGGCGCCACATGGCGGACGCTGGCTCACCGTGACGCTGCTTTCGGCCTGCGCCATCCTGCTTCTGCCGCGCCAGTTCCACGTGACGGTTGTCGAGAACGCCCATGGCAATGATGTGCGCCGCGCCGCCTGGCTGTTTCCGCTCTATCTCGTGGCCATCAACATCTTCGTGGTGCCGGTTGCCCTCTATGGCCTGCTGCATCACCCCGGCCTCGACGGCGATACTTATGTGCTGTCCATTCCGCTTGAGGCCGGCGCCAACTGGCTGGCCCTCATCGCTTCGATCGGTGGCATCTCGGCGGCAACCGCCATGGTGATCGTCGAGACCGTGGCGCTGTCGATCATGGTTTCCAACAACGTCATCGTTCCGCTCGTGCTGTTGCGCCAGGGCGAGAACAACATGTTCCAGTATCGCGGCCCCGAAGGCGGCAACAACGCCCTGATCAATATCCGCCGTGCCATCATCTGCGCCGCGCTGATGCTGGCCTATGTCTATTATTCGGTAGCTGGCAATTCCGCCGCGCTGGCCCAGACCGGCCTCATTTCATTCGCCGCCGTGGCACAGTTTGCCCCCGCCTTCTTCGGCGGCCTCATGTGGCAGCGCGGCACGGCGCTGGGCGCCATGGCGGGCATCAGCGCCGGTTTCGTGATCTGGGCCTACACATTGCTCATCCCGTCCTTTGTGGATTCCGGCTGGCTTGGTCCTGAGCTTCTCGACAACGGTCTCTTCGGCCTTGCCGCCCTGCGCCCCCGCCAGCTCCTCGGCCTCGAGTTCGAACCCCTGACCCACGGCGTGATCTGGAGTCTCCTTGCCAATGTCGGCTGCTATGTGGGCGTCTCATTGTTGCGTCCAGTGAGCCGCATCGAGGCCCTGCAGGCCCAGGTGTTCCTGGCTCATGACACACCACTTGGCACCGGCGCGGGCTTCAGGCTGTGGCGCTCGTCGATCACCATGGGCCAGCTCGAGGAGACCGTCGCCCGCTATCTCGGCCACGAACGCACCCGGGCCTCGTTTGCCGAACTCGCCGACCAGCGCGAGCTTGATGATGACGCAAGGCTCGAGGCCGACATTGTCGGCATCAACCACGCCGAGCACCTTTTGGCGTCAGCCGTCGGGCCAGCCTCAAGCCGGCTCGTCATGGCGCTGCTGCTGGAACGCCACGCCAAGGGCTCGCGCCGGGCGACGCAACTGCTGGACGATGCGACAACCGCAATCCAGCACAGCCGCGACCTGCTCCAGACAGCAATCGACAATGTCCCGCAGGGCATCGC
>CAZUKI010000061.1:0-13149 GCA_964620785.1 uncultured Aestuariivirga sp. | reverse complement strand
TGGAACTGGCTTGACCCCGTGGTCGGCATTGTCGGTGCCATCATCATCGCGCAATGGTCATGGAGCCTGCTGAAACAGTCGCTGCCCATGCTGCTTGACCGCACGCCGGAAGATGGCCTTGCCGAGAAAGTGCGCGCAGCGTTGACAGCGGATGGCGACACCGAAGTCGCGGACCTGCATGTCTGGCAGGTGGCGCCGGGACGGAACGCGGCCCTTGCCAGCGTCGTCAATCACCAAGGGCAGGGCATAGAGAGTTATCGCGCACGCCTGAAGGATTTCGGCTTCGACCACCTGTCGATCGAGGTCAACCGCTGCGACAGGTGCTGAAGGCTACAGTTTCCGGTTCAGCATGTTGGTGCTGGGCTTGGTCACGCCACCGCGGAACAGTTCGCGCAGGATGCTGAATTCCTGACCGGCGACGGGTGTTTTGCGCGTGTTGAGGTCGATGATGCGACCGTCCTCAAGGCCATACTGCGCCACACTCTGCACCTGGTCATTCTGGTCAAAGCGGATCGCCACCACTTCGCGCTTCACTTCAACCGGATCGAGGAAGGCGCGGCCCTGTGTGACGCTGGTGATGTAGTAATAGCTGTCGCCCTGGTAGTTGATGCTGGCGGTCGTCGACGGCGAACCCATGACAGCCTCCACTTCGGTCTTGGGCATGCCTTCACCAACCTGCGAGAGGGCACCTGCCTTGGCATAATAGCCGCGGTGGTTGATCTCAGGCGAACAGCCTGCCAGAAAGCCTGCACCGGCCAGGGCCAGCGTCGTGCCGACAAGTAACGAACGCCGTGTCAAGCTGCGCGCCGGAATGGCCAGAGTGGAGTTGGATGTCATGGCTGCCTTTTGCCCAATTCGATTGTGCGGAGCAAGTGCATGATGTTGCGGCGCTTGCTGGGCCAAAGGACCCGTTCCCCGGAAAATCTCTATAGCGCAATTGTGACCGCCGCGCGGCAGCCCCGGTTTTATGCCGAATGGGGCGTGCCAGATACGCTGGACGGCCGCTTCGACATGATTGTGCTGCACCAGTTCCTGGTTCTGGACCGGCTCCGGAATGAGCCGGGGCAGGAGGACCTGTCTCAGGCCCTGACCGATACCTTCTTCGACGACATGGACCGTTCCCTGCGGGAAATGGGCGTGGGCGACCTGTCAGTGGGCAAGAAGGTGCGCAAGATGGCAGAGGCCTATCACGGCCGGTTGGCGGCCTATGGAAAGGCGCTGCCGCAACAAGGCGACGCCCTGGAACTGGCTTTGGCGCGCAATGTTTTCGGCCGCGCCGAGACCATTTCTGGCGCGGAACAACTGGCGCGATGGACGAGGACGGCGCAAGCTGCACTCGCAAGCCAAACTCTCAACAAGATCGTTACTGGAGCGATTCAATGGCCCTGATCGCACCCTCACTGGAATTCTCGCGCCCCCTCGAGGTCGCGCGCATTCCCGCCCTCGGCTCAACCGAGAAGATTTCCGCCACCCCGGAAGAATGCAAACGGCTGGCCAAGCGTCTCGATGTTCCGGCGGTCCATGCCCTGCGGGCCGTACTTCTGGCAAAGCCGTGGCGCGGTGGCGGCGTGAAACTCACCGGAGACATCCATGTCGATCTCGAGCAGGTTTCGGTGATCAGCCTCGAAAATTTCAGGCAGGACGTGACCATTCCGGTGGAGCGATACTTCCTTGACCGGCCGCCCGACGATGAAGGCGGAGATGGAGAGGTGATCGACGCCATCGTTGCGGGCCAGATTGATCTGGGTGAGGTGGTGGCCGAGACGCTTGCCCTTGAGCTTGACCCATATCCGCGCAAGCCGGGGGAGGAGTTCGCCTCGGAAGAGCCTGTTCCGGACGGCGGCAGCGTTTCCGCATTTTCCAGTCTCGATGCTCTAAAAGCCCGGAAAATCGAAAGAAAATAGCTGTTGTTTCCCTTGGGCAAGGCACTATTTTGCTCGCCGGGATGGCAAGCTCCAAAACTGGGCAACGATTCGGCAAGGGCATTTGGCTGACAAATTGAACATATCCCTCGACGCCATGGGCGGCGACCGGGGGCCGGAAGTTGTTATTCCCGGTGCGGCCCTGGCCGCCGAGCGCCATCCCGGATTCGCCTTTCTTTTCTTTGGTGACGAAGCGCGTATCAATGCGTTGCTTGCCCAGCATCCGAAGCTGAAGTCGGTATCCACCGTGCACCACACGGAAGTATCGATCGCCATGGACGACAAGCCGAGCCAAGCGCTGCGCCGTGGCCGTGGCAAGAGCAGCATGTGGCTGGCAATCGACGCCGTGAAAACTGGGCAGGCCCACGCCGCCGTTTCGGCTGGCAACACCGGCGCGTTGATGGCCATGTCGCGCTTTGTCCTCAAAACCGTTCCCGGCATCGAACGTCCGGCGATTGCCGCCATGTGGCCAACATTGCGCGGTGAAAGCGTGGTGCTGGATGTTGGCGCCACGGTTGGCGCCGATGCGCGCCAGCTTCTTGAGTTCGCAGTCATGGGCGAAGCCATGTCGCGAAGCCTCACCGGCCTTGCCAAGCCGACGGTCGGCTTGCTCAACATCGGTGTCGAGGAACTCAAGGGCAACGAGGAAGTGAAGGAAGCAGGCCGCGTGCTGCGCGAAATGGATCTGCCACTGCACTATCACGGCTTTGTCGAAGGTGATGACATCGGCAAGGGCACTGTCGATGTCGTGGTGACCGAAGGCTTCACTGGCAACGTGGCGCTCAAGACCGCCGAGGGCACCGCCAACCAGATTACCACCTTCCTGCGCCAGGCCCTCAAGAGCACAGTGCTGTCAATGCTGGGGGCCTTCCTGGCCCAGGGTGCCTTCAAGGCCCTGCGCGACAGGCTGGACCCACGCAAGCACAACGGCGGGGTGTTCCTTGGCCTCAATGGCATCGTGGTGAAAAGCCACGGCGGCACTGACGCCCTGGGCTTCGCCACCGCCATAGACATGGCGATCGAGATGGCCAACAATGGCCTTGTGCAGAAAATCGCCGAAGATGTGAGCAAGGTTCATGCCCTGCTTCAACCACCCGCAGCCCCGTCCGTGAGCCAGCCCGAGACATGATCCGCAGTACCATTGCAGGCGTAGGTTCCGCCTTGCCCAAACGCGTGATGACCAACGCCGACATCAGCAAGATCGTTGACACGTCCCATGAGTGGATCGTGGAGCGGACGGGCATTCACGCCCGCCACATTGCGGGCGAGGGCGAGACGACGCGCACGCTCGCCGTCGAAGCCGCGCGAAAGGCGCTGGCTGCCGCCAAGACCGACGCCAGCGAAGTCGATCTCATCATTCTTGCAACATCGACACCCGACAACACCTTTCCCGCCACTGCCACACTGGTTCAGGCAGATCTCGGCATTACCCAGGGCGCGGCCTTTGACGTGCAGGCGGTGTGCTCCGGTTTTGTCTATGGGCTGGTGACTGCTGACAGTCTCATTCAGGCTGGCCAGGCAAAATGCGCCTTGGTGATTGGCTCGGAAACCTTTTCGCGCATTCTCGACTGGACGGACCGCACCACCTGCGTCCTGTTCGGCGACGGTGCTGGCGCTTTTGTGCTGAAGGCGGAAGAGGGTGATGGCAAGCGCGGCATCCTCGCCTCGAAGCTGCGTTCCGATGGCCGCTACAGTGACAAGCTCTATGTCGATGGCGGTCCCTCGACCACCGGAACCGTGGGCCATTTGCGCATGGAAGGCCGCGAGGTCTTCAAGCACGCTGTCACCAACATCGCGGGCATCATGGACGAGGTCATGAAGGGGGCAGGCGTTGCCGCCAGCGATATCGACTGGTTCGTGCCCCACCAGGCGAATCGGCGCATCCTCGAGGGCACGGCCCGCAAGCTCGGAATCCCGGAAAATCGCATTGTGCTGACCCTCCAGGATCACGGCAACACCTCAGCGGCCTCCATTCCCCTGGCCTTTGATGCCGGGGTCAGGGATGGGCGCATCAAGGCGGGTGATCTTGTGCTCATGGAGGCCATGGGCGGGGGCTTCACCTGGGGTGCTGTCCTGGCGCGGCTCTGAAAAAACGCTGCAATTGCGTTAAGACGACGTCCTAACTCCTTGACAAGTGGGAGACTTTCGGTTGACCTGCGCCAGCATGTTAAATATGGTGACGACTTCAGGGAGGAGTCAGGGGCATGGATAAGAAGACTCTGACGCGGGCTGACATTACCGAATCGCTTCATCGCAATATCGGCCTGTCACGGGCTGAATCGGCGGACATGGTCAATTCCGTGCTCGATCTCGTCGCCGATGCCCTCGTTGAGGGTCAGACGGTCAAACTTTCGTCCTTTGGAACATTTATGGTGCGTTCCAAGCGTGAACGGATGGGCCGTAATCCCAAGACCGGGGAGGAGGTGCCAATCACCCCCCGGCGTGTGTTGGTGTTCCGTCCAAGCCAGGTGATGAAGAACGTCATCAACGGCCAAGAACCGGGAGTCGAGGACTGAGTGAACCCTCAGGACGACGGCGACCAAAGACCCTGAAGGACACTCTATTTTGGAAAAATCACCCGAAGCCTTCCGCACCATCAGCGAAGTGGCCGAACTGATCAACGTGCCGCAGCATGTGTTGCGGTTCTGGGAAACACGTTTCAATCAGATCAAGCCGATGAAGCGCGCTGGTGGGCGGCGCTACTATCGGCCATCCGATGTTGATCTCGTGCGTGGCGTGCGCATCCTGCTTTACGGTGAAGGCTACACCATTCGTGGCGTGCAGCGCATCCTGAAGGAAGAGGGTGTTGCCTATGTGGTGGGTGTGGCCCACGGCACCATCAAGCCGCGTGCCGGCGACGCCATGCATGATGGCGCGCCCATGCCTGGCAAGGCTCCTGTTGCACCGCGCCTCGGCAAGGATGGCAAGCCGCCAGCCGGCGCCATCAACCGCTTGCGCGATGAACCGCCCAAGGTTGTGCATCGCCTGTCCTCGGCGCAGGCCGAGGCCCTGAAGGCCGCCCTGAAGGACCTGACGGACGCCCGCAAGCTGCTTGATCCGGCTGGCCGATAAACCTGTCGCATAACTGGACCGGCAGAACATCTGCCTGGCCTGAATGCCCTCGGAAAGGCCTCCGGCTGCATGATATTCGATGGTTGCCTTTCCGTGGCGCGCCCGCTACAGCAAGGCCCAGTCGGAGCGTAGCGCAGCCCGGTAGCGCACTAATCTGGGGGGTTAGGGGTCGCTGGTTCGAATCCAGTCGCTCCGACCATTTTTCCAAGGCCCCTTCAATCCATCGTCCTCATGCTGAGGTGGCGCGCAACGCGCCCTCGAAGCATGAACCATGGCATCTCTGGGTGGGAAAGAAGGGCGCCTACTGAACAAATTCGCCGCAGCTTGGCGCTGCTGCGGTTCCCCATGGCATGATTGGAACCGAGGATGTCGAGTTCTTCGGGCTGCCTTCAATCAGCCTGTCAGTGTAGGACAGATAGACCAGCACATTGTGCTTGGTATCGCAGCCGCGCACGATCTGCATCTTCTTGAAGAACAGCGAGCGGCGCTGGCGATAGATCTCGTGGCCCTGCTCGAACTTGTCCTTGATGACGATGGGCCCAACCTGGCGGCAGGCAATCGAAACATCTGAGGTTTCCTCGGCAAATCCTGCCCAGCCCTTCCAGCCGCCGATCTCGGGCACGGTGAAATAGCAGGCCACACCTTCAACGCCCGGATCATCGATCACATAGGTGGCGAGCTTTGCATCTGGCGAAAGCAGCCGCCACACAGTCGTCTTCTTGAAGATGAGTTCGGGATCATCCGCAGTCTGCGCAAATGCTGGAACAACAAGCGCAAGGCAGGCGAGAAGGGCGGCGGCAATTGTCTTCATGATGTCTCCTCCGGCGCACAAACATGGTGGCCCAGGCGGCAAAATCAAGGCGGGTTGGCGTCAGGACGCCTTGGCGAGCCGCGCGAAGCCTTCACTGAGATCGTTAATCAGGTCGTCGGTGTCTTCAAGGCCGATATGAAGGCGCAGGCATGTGCCTTTTGATGTCCATTCCGTTGCCGAGCGATGCGGCTTGAAAGGAACGATGAGGCTTTCAAATCCACCCCATGAATAGCCCATGCTGAAGAGCTGCAGATGATCAAGCATGGCTGCCGCCGCAGCATCGGAGACTGGCTTCAGCACAACCGAGAATAGGCCAGACGAACCGCTGAAGTCACGCTTCCAGAGCGTGTGCCCTGGCGCATTGGCAAGGCCGGGGTGCAGGACCGTTTCCACTTCAGGCCGGCCGCGCAACCATTCGGCCACCGTGAGGGCTGACTGCATGTGACGGGCGAGGCGGACTTCGAGCGTGCGCAATCCCCGAAGCCCGAGATACATGTCGTCGGGCCCAGTAAAGAGCCCCATGGTTTCGAAGGCTTCCTGGAAGCGCGGCCATGTCGCCTTGTTGCAGACCACCGTGCCCAGCATCACGTCGGAGTGTCCGGAAATGTATTTGGTCGCCGCCTGTATCGAGATATCGCAGCCGTGGTCGAAGGCCCTGAAGTACAGCCCGCCGCTCCAGGTGTTGTCGAGCACACAGATGATGCCAGCCTTGCGCGCTGCCTCGGCGATGGCCGGCACATCCTGCACTTCCATGGTCTGCGAACCGGGGCTTTCGCAATAGATCATGCGCGTGTTCGGCCGGATGAGGCTGGCGATGTTCTTGCCGATCAGCGGATCATAGTAGGTGGTCTCGACGCCCAGGCCCTTGAGCAGGGTATTGCAGAAGTGCCGCCCGGGTTCATAGGCCGTGTCCACCATGAGCAGGTGATCGCCGCTCTTGAGGAAGGCCAGCAATGTTGCGCTAATGGCGGACAGGCCCGATGGCGCTGCCTTGCAGTCATGGCCGCCTTCCATCTCGGCAACCGCCGTCTCGAAGGCGCGCGAAGTTGGCGTGCCGCGCCGCCCATAGAGATAGGGCTGCGCCTTGTTCACCAGCGTTGATACGTCCGGAAAGGTGATTGTCGAGGCGTGATAGACAGCCGGGTTGACAATCCCGTGTTCGCTGAACTGGCGGGTAGCAGTGGCGATGCGGGTGGCGGGCTTCAGGCGGGAGCGGTCGGGGATGATTTTGGACATTGGAAGGGTTCGGTTAAGCTCTCACCACATTGCCCGAAAGCGGTTTCATTTCAAATGCCTCAAATGTCACCATTGTTGCGCATCCTCATGCGCATTCTGCGGGCCGCAAGCTGGGTGGCCGGAGCCCTGATCCTGCTTTTTGCAGCACTTCTCCTCTACCAGCGCCGGACACCGGACGGCGGCTTGGCCCTCGAGAATGCCGACTACGGCTTCTTTGCTGTCCTGGCGGCACTGTTCCTTTTGGCGGTTTACCTGGTGCGGGGCATCCGGAAGGAACTGGACGGGCCGGGGGGTTGATCGGGCCCGTCCGGCACCTTATTCAGCCCCCATATTTGACAGGAATCCACATGACTTCCGCACAGCGCGTTGCCGACAAGAAAGACTGGATCAAGGGCGCCACCGGCGACTGGGAGATCATCATCGGCCTCGAGGTCCATGCCCAGGTGCTCTCCAAGGCAAAGCTGTTTTCCGGTGCTTCCGCCGAATTTGGCGGCGAGCCCAACGACCATGTCTCGGTTGTTGATGCGGCCATGCCCGGCATGTTGCCCGTCATCAACAAATTCTGCGTCGAGCAGGCGGTGCGCACCGGCCTCGGCCTCAAGGCGCAGATCAATCGTTACTCGGTCTTTGACCGCAAGAACTATTTCTATCCCGACCTGCCGCAGGGCTACCAGATTTCGCAGTACAAGCAGCCCGTGGTGGGCGAAGGCCAAGTGCTGGTCGATCTCGATGACGGCGCCAGTGTGACGGTCGGCATCGAGCGCCTGCATCTCGAGCAGGACGCCGGAAAATCCTTGCATGACCAGCACCCCAGCATGAGCTTCGTGGACCTGAACCGCTCCGGCTGTGCCCTCATGGAAATTGTCTCGAAGCCGGACCTGCGCTCCTCCGACGAGGCCAAGGCCTATGTCACCAAGCTCCGCCAGATCATGCGCTATCTCGGCACCTGTGACGGCAACATGGAGCAGGGCTCGCTCCGTGCCGATGTGAACGTCTCGGTGCGCCGCCCCGGCGCCGATTTCGGCACGCGCTGTGAGATCAAGAACGTGAACTCCATCCGCTTCATGGGCCAGGCCATCGAATATGAGGCACGCCGCCAGATCGGCATTCTCGAGGATGGCGGTTCCATCGACCAGGAAACCCGCCTCTTTGACGCGAGGAAGGGTGAGACCCGTTCCATGCGCTCCAAGGAGGAGGCCCACGACTACCGTTACTTCCCGGACCCTGACCTGCTGCCGCTGGAACTGGAGCAGGGCTGGATCGATGGCATCAGAGAGGGCTTGCCGGAATTGCCGGACGAGAAGATGGCTCGCTTCGCCAAATCCTACGGCCTGTCAGCCTATGACGCGTCGGTGCTGGCGGCGGAACGTGCTTCAGCGGATTACTACGAGGCAGTGGCCAAGGGGCGCGATGGCAAGCTTGCCGCCAACTGGGTGATCAATGAGCTTTTTGGCCGCCTCAACAAGGAGGGAAAGACCATTGAAACCTCGCCGGTGGCGGCCGCACAGCTCGGCGCCGTCATCGATCTGATCAGCGCCGGCACGATCTCCGGCAAGATCGCCAAGGACGTCTTCGAGATCATCTGGACCGAGGGCGGTGATCCAGCGGCCGTTGTCGAGGCGCGGGGCCTGAAGCAGGTGACCGATACCGGGGCCATCGAGAAGGCCGTTGACGAAATCATCGCGGCAAACCCCGAAAAAGTGGCCCAGGCCCGCGAAAAACCGAACCTTCTGGGCTGGTTCGTTGGCCAGGTCATGAAGGCCACGGGGGGCAAGGCCAATCCCCAGGCCGTTAACGATCTTCTCCGCAAGAAGATTGAAATTAATCAATAATTTCAACACATAAAGGTTCCACTGGCATTTCGGCCAAGGGCTGCTATAGTCCGTGGGCTGAGGGTTTTTGGCGGACATGGGCGTCTGCTGGACTTTTGTTCCGGCCGTCACCCGGTTCGCCATTTGTGTTTTGTGTCAAAGCCCGCCGGGACAATGGGCAGCGGGTCAGGTTTGAGGGGAGACGGGCACGATGGCCAAGCCATCCAAAAAGGCAGCCAAGGCGAAGCCTGCTGCAAAGAAGCCGGCCAAGCCAGCCAAGGCAGCAAAGCCCGCCAAGGCCGCGAAAGGTCCTTCAGCCGCCGAGAAGAACCGTTTCACGCTCTATGGTTTTGCCGGTTCGCCGAACACCTACACGGTGGCTTTGATGCTGTCGCTCTGCCGCCACCCGTTCTCCTATATCCACGTCAGCCTGAGGGACGGTGCTCACAAGCAGCCGGACTATCTGGTCAAGAACCGCTATGGCCAGGTGCCTGCGCTGCGTGATGGCCAGACCTATTATGTCCAGTCTGCGGCCATCCTGATGCACATTTCCGAGGCGTTGCAGAAGTTTGACGGCAAGACCGAGACTGAACGCGCCCATGTTCGGGAATGGCTGTTCTGGCAGTGGGACAAGCTGGCCGTTCCCGTTTACCGCCTGCGTGCCAGGGCCCGTGGCTTCCGGCAGTTCGGCGATGAAGTGCGTGTCATGTATGACACCGAGGCAAAGGCAGCTCTCGCCGTTCTCGAGCACGAATTGCTGAAATCCGACTGGATCGCCGGCAAGAAGCCGACAATCGCTGACATCGGCGCCTACAGCGTCGTGCGCTTCTGTCATGATGCGAGCATCGACCTGTCGCACTATCCGTCGGTCACGCGCTGGAAGCAGCGCTTTGAGGCGCTGCCGGGCTTTGCACCGCCGGAACAGCTTCTGCCCATGGAAAGCAGATTGGTGTAGAGACAGGCCAGATTCACACAGGCCCGATTCACCAAGCAGGCATGGTTTCCGTTGCCAACTGATACGACGACGCCGGTCGCGGATGCGGCCGCCCAGAAAAAAGAACAGCAGAAGCGCCGCAGGCACCGTCAGTGGAACGGTGCAATTCTCGGCGTGCTTTTCGGGCTGGCCGGGCTCTTGGCCGGAAGGTTGGGCCACCTCTATGCCGATTTTGATGTGTTCGCGCAGTTCGGTGCGCAGTTCCTGTCAATCGTCGCGGGCTTTGCGCTCGGCTGCGTCGCGCCGCGCTACAAGGCCATTGCCGGCCTCGCACTCTCCATTGCCTTCATTGCCGCCTACAGTGCCTGGCCACACATGGTTTCGCGCACCATGGCGGCGGGCCCATACACGCTCGAGCAATCGGAAAGGGCGATCCGCGTTGCGCATTTCAACACCTATGCGGCCAATCAGGACAACGATGCCATCGCCGCGGAAATCCTGCGTCTCGATCCCGATGTGATGACCCTCGTGGAATTCGGGACCGAGCGCATTCCCGTCCTGTCCAAGGTCGCCTCGCGCTATCCCTATCACTATTCCTGCGATGACATTCCCAATTGCTACATCGCCATCATCTCCAAATACCCGCTGGAGGCAACGATGGGCAAAGGTAACTGGGAAGGACCGCCAATGATCATGGCGAGGCTTGGCGGCGAGCTGAAGGGCCTGACTGTTTACGGTGTCCACACCATCCGCTTTCCGCATTCGCGCGCCCAGCTGCGCCAGATCCAGGGACTCGTCCACGAGTTCGGCGGAGAATCCGGGGCACTGCTGGTGATGGGAGATTTCAACGCAACGCCTTTCTCGCGTCTCCCGGCATTGCTGGAGCAGGGCGGTGGCCTGACCCGCGTGACCAATCTGCCGACCTGGTCGGCACGCTTCGGGATGCCGCAATTGGCAATCGACCACATCTTCATTGGCGATGGCCTGCGCGTGCTTGCGAAAGAGCAGATCGGCAATGCCGCCGGATCTGACCATTATCCGGTCGTCATGACGCTCGGCTTCAAACCAAGGTAAAGGCCGCCTCAACGGCCTTCGGTAAACAGGGCCTCAATGGCCTGGCAATGCATTGAAATTGCTCAATTGCCGGAAGGCCCTTCACGACTGGGAAACCCTTCCTTCACCCGCAGTTAAGCCTCTGACTTAAGCCGCCATTTGAAAATTGAGAGGCAGATTCACCAGCGAAGGGTGCCGCCAAAGCGGACCCCGACGGACAGCCACAAAAATCGGCGCCGGACAACGCAAAAGGGAATCAGACATGATTTGGGACACAATCGAAACCGCCGCGGATGCACTGTCGCCGCTCACCGCAACAGCCGATGCCTGCCTGGCCTTGGGCATGAAGTACTGCCTCGGCCACGGCGTCGCGCCGAGCAACATCGAAGCGCACAAGTGGTTCAATCTCGCCGCTATGAAGGGCAGCGAAAAGGCCCGCAGCTATCGCCTCGAACTCGCACGCGAAATGTCCGCAGACGACGTGGCGGAAGCACAGCGCCAGGCGCGCGCGCTGCTCACCATTCACTGACACAAAAAAAGCCCCGCAGCTTGCCGCTGGCGGGGCTTTTCAAACTCTGTGGCCGATCAGTAGTCGAGGTAGCTGTCAGCGCCTGTCGAATTGCTGTCGGAGAAGAACTGGCGCATCCGGCTGTCTTCCTCGGCGGCGTTGCGTCCCTTGCGATAAAGCTCGCTCTCGTAAATGTCGGTCTGCTGGATGACCTGACCTTGCTCGCTCTCAAAAGAAGGGAGTGACCCCACTTCCGTGGAATATCCGGTTCCGAGCGGAATGAAGTTCTCGTAGGCACCGGCAGGCGCGGCAATGGCGAACGCAAACCCGGCAGCAAGGAGGAAGGCACGCATCATCATGGCTCCTGTTTCGCACAATCATCCCCCCAATGCCACAAGAAATGGTAAACCATGCCGAAGGTTCCCGTGGGCCTCAGTCGTTGAACCCGACTTCAGCCACCAGCTTTGCTGCAAGCGCCTGATTTTTCGCGATATCCGCGAGGTGCAGTGAATCGGGCGTGAAGCTGCCCCAGGCCGCCACAATATCAGAAGGCTTCACGGCGGGATTGACCGGATACTCGTAGTTCTGAGCCGCATAGAGGCCCTGGGCCTCGTCGCTTGCCAGAAACTCAATCAGCTTCAAGGCGTTGGCGCCATTGGGCGCATGCTTGGCCATGAGCACGCCGGAAACATTGATCTGCGTGCCGAAGTCAGGCGAGGAGGGGAAAATGATGCGCGACGCCGCGGCCCATTCCTTCTGTTCCGGTTCCTTTTCGTTGGTCTGCATCAGGCCCATGTAATAGGTGTTGGCGATGGCGAGGTCACATTCACCCGCCCACACACTCTTGGCCTGCGACCGGTCGCTGCCCGACGGCTTGATGGCAAGGTTGGCCTTGACGCCCTGAAGCCAGGCACGGGCCTTTTCTTCACCGAAATGAGCGATGACGGCGCTGATCAGGCCCAGATTATAGGGGTGGTCCCCGGGGCGTGTGCAGATCTTGCCCTTCCACTTTGGATCGGCCAGTTCCTCATAGGAAATCGTATCCTGCTTGACGCGCTCCTTGGAGGCATAGACCACGCGGCCACGCATGGTGAGGCCGAACCAGAGATTGCCGGCGTCACGGACATTGGCGGGAATCTTGCTGGTGACCGCTTCCGAAGTCACAGGCTGCGCCAGGCCCTTGTCTGCGGCCTCCACAAGGCGCCCCACATCAGCGGTCATCAGGAGGTCTGCCGGGCTCAGGTCGCCTTCCTGCTGCATGCGCTCGATGAGGCCCTTGTCGGCATAGACGGACTTCACCTCGATGCCGGTTTCCTCGGTGAACTTCTTGAATAGAGGCTCGACAAGCTGCGGCTGCCGGTAGCTGTAAACATTGACAACGCCATCCGCCAGGGCAGGGGCCAGGCCGGGGCCGGCAAGCAGTATGGGCAGGAAAAATGCAGTCTTGAGCAGCGTTCTAAGCTTCATTCCATATCTCCGAGTAAAATAATCGGGATTGATATGGTGGACGCCCGACTGTGTCAAGTGACAGGACGTTCAGGTTTGCAGGCCGGCCTCCCACAGGCAAAAGCGGGGCTTTTCCAGCTTGGCTCCACTTTGCTTGCACAGCGGCACAAATCGCGGCAAAAGCCCCGCACCTGCGAAAGCAGGGGAGACGTGGCCGAGTGGCTGAAGGCAACGGTTTGCTAAATCGTCATACGTCGCAAGGCGTATCGAGGGTTCGAATCCCTCCGTCTCCGCCATTTTCCCTCCCGCCAACCCCCGCCAATGCCCGTAGAGACCCTTGAGTATCAGGGTTTTTG
>CAZUKI010000060.1:0-13159 GCA_964620785.1 uncultured Aestuariivirga sp. | reverse complement strand
CGAGCGTAACCGTGCCCGTCCCGGTCGTGGCCGTGGTCATCCATGCCCGGTCGAGGAATACGCGAGCCATGGCGCTCCACCGCTATTTGTTCGGCTTGAGGTTCAGGGTGGCAGGAGCAGCCTTCATCAGCACATCGTCGGGTTTGGCGGCTGCTGGCACCTTCGTCGGGGTGATTGCTCGCTCAAGGGCAAAGATTTCTCGGCTCAGGGCCAGCCGCTTGATGAGCAGCGGCTCGATGGCGTTGCTCACGGTTTCGCGCTCGATGCGCAGTTGGGCGATGCGTTCTGCGATGGTTGTCATGGTCATGTCACCGTGAAGCGGATGAGCCCTGCCGCCTGGACGTCAGCCGTGAAGGAGTTGCCATTCGTGATGTTCACCGCGCCGCCGTAGTCGAAATACATGAGCAGCTTGTCGTTCGTGGACGTGTCCGAGTAGATCACGACATATTGGAACGTGGCGATTGATGCGCCCGAGGCCGTCCATGAGAAGTCGGCAGCCGTCCAAACCCAGATGCCGGTTCCCGCCCCAGATTCTGCCCAGGACACGCCGGTCAGCGTCACGCCGCCCGTGGTGTAGCCGTTTCCGTTCGCAATCTGTGTGATGTCGGCAAGTTCATCATCATTCGCCTGGCTTGGGGCGACATTCGACAGCACAGCCTTGAAGGTGTGGCTATCGAGGTCGATGGCCCCATTGCCGATGTTGAACATGGCTTCATGGAATACGACGCCGGTTGCCATGTTTTAGCTGCCCTTAATCAGTTCCAGAACAACGGAATAGGTGTCACCGAGGGCGTGCCCAACGGTGGTAAACACGATGTCGCCCGACTTTCCGGCCCCGGCATTGTTCGGCAGTCCGCCGAAGCAGGAGAAGTCCTGGTTCACGTCCATGTCCGCAGGAATGTGCCAGACCAGTACGTCTGTGGTTGCCTCCCAAAGGATGTTCACGCCCATGCCGAAGGTGGAGGCTTTGATGCTCTTGATGCGAACCTCGGCGGGGTTTCCGCTCAGGGTTGACACGTCCACCTTGACAGCGGCGGCTTCGCCGGTGCCGTCCGAGACGTTGGTGAACTTCATGACGGCGTTTCTTGCGCCGTCATGAATGATCTGGGTGAGTGCTGCGTCCGCCACGGCTTATCGCTCCTTGACTACGGTGATCCAGTCCACGGCCATGGTTTTGACGTTGGTGGCTTCGCCCTGCTGGATCCCGAAGCTGATGGTCAGTTCTTCGGTAGTAGGCAGGTTGGTCACTACGGCCGAGGCTTGGAGAGCGTCGTTGACGTAGAACTCGACAGCGCCATCGTCGCCGGTCTTGCCGTTGTAGTAAAAGCCGAGCGTGACGAAGGTATCGGCAACCAGTGCGCCAGTGACGGTTTTCGTGGTGGCCGCTGATCCCTTGATGACAACGCAATCCAAGTTGGTGTCGCCATCATCCTTGCGGAAATAGACGCCATCCGTGACGGCCAGTGGGGAAGTGTCAGTGATCTGCAGGCCCATGACGAAATCAGACTGGATGATTTCGTTGACCTTCAACTTGGACTCGAACCAGAGTTGCTTGCCGGCCTCGAATTTCCATGTCTCGACCACACCCGAGGCGTCGTCGCCAGACCACTGCATGAACACGCCATCGTTGTCAGCATTGTCATTGGTGATGAGAAGCACGCCGCCATCGGCGTTGCTGATGGCCTGGGAAGCGGAACCGGAGCCAAGCTGAACGATGGTGGAAACCCACTGGTCGGCCTCGAAGTTGTCGAAGTCGTCATGCCAGACGTGATAGCGGGAGGGCTTCGGCATACCGCACTTGCCAAAGAGGGTGTTGGGGCGGACGTTGGTCACGCCAGACGGGAAGCGGGTAGGGGTAAGCATTGGGGAAATCTCTCTCAGTTCAAGCGTTTCTAGATGTGAAACGGTGGCACGCCACCGCTTGTCCTGGTGGAAGGCCCCCGCCCAGAGAGGCGAGGGCCAGTATTGCGGTGGGCGTTAAGCCCCGGCTGAGGCGTACATGCCCCGGAAGTTCGACCAGCCCTGCGACCAGCGGGCATAGACGGAGGCTTTGAAGTTCTTGGTGTCAAAGTCGTTGTCAGTGTCGAACGTGGCCTTCTGGCGCGTGTAGTGCGTCAGACCTTCGGTGCAGTCGGTGCGCACGAAATACGCATCTTCGTCCGTCAAGTACGGGTTCACCACCAGGTCGGGGATGGTGTTGTTCTTGTAGAGGACGTTGATGGCGTTGTTCGCCGTGTCGTTCTGCAGCGTGGAGCCGAGAATCCGCTGTGCCTCAAACTCGAGGCGCGAAGGCACGATCAAGCACTTCGGCTTGTTCGAGAAGCGGATGCCGCGACTGTCCTTGGCCTGCCGGATCTGGATAACCAGATCTTCGAGCGCAGTTTCGGACAGGTCGGCGGGTGTCGCCAACTCGTTCGACTGGCTGCCACTCACCGTGGGGTGATCGGTAGCGCACAGTTCCTTGCCGTCGCCGCCAGCGTAGGCTGCCGTGAAGGCGCGGTTCAGCACGTTCGCGTGGACAATCTCTTCGGTTTCATAGACCGAGCGGGCGAGCCTGGTGGCGCGCTTGAGCGAAGCCTTTTCGTAGAGGTTGTCGTCGATTTCCTCCTTGGTCACGATGTAACCAAGGCCATAGCTGATGTGCGTGTACCGAGACACATAGCCCTGCTGGGCGGTGTCGTAGGTGATGCTCTGACCCTGGCCCTTGGCGGACATGAGGCCGAAGCCGACCATTTCCACATCTTCTTCGTAAGCCTGACTTGAGGTCAGGTTCTCGAACATTTTTGGCCAGATCGGCTCGTTGCGGTTGTACTCCATGCCCCAGACACGCTTGATTCCGGGCCAAAGGAGTTTGGGTGTTGAAGCGGTAGTGATGGTGGACATTTGCTCGCTCCTTAGACGCCGGTGAAGCGGCCGCCGTCAGCGACGTTGCCGTAACCGTGGTTGTTGATCCTGACTTCCCAGCGTGCGAACTCGCCGATTTCGTTGTCCGAAGCGGCGTACAGCCCCATGATAAACAGCTGGTTGGATGGATCGGCCGAGTCAGGTCCGTCCGTGGTATCGAGCGTCCAACCGGATAGTCCGGTAGCCGTCGAGCCTGTGCCGACGAGCATGTTGGCGTAGGAACCAACATCAGTTGCCGCCCAGTCCGTGCCGGCCGTGTCGCACTGGCCGACGAAGATCAGGTCAGGATCATCGGCAACCAGGATGATGCGGTCGGTGGAGTCCGCGCGGTAAATCACGCTGTCGTAGGTGACCGGAAGGACACCGACGCAGACGCCATGGATGGGATCGCCGTCGCCATCAGCGGCCACGGTGACAGTGGGAAGGGTGCCAGGCGCACGGCCTTGGACTTCGGAAGTATTGGCGGAGCCCGCCAGAACCACCGGATCACCCTTGAAGATTGCGCCTGTAGCACCTGTGGCGAAATATTCCCGGCAACCGCCGGTCCAAGGTGCGTTCGACGCATTCCTTACCGGCCGTAGGCCGAAAGGTGCGTTGACGTTGGGCATTTTCTGCTCCTCAAGACCTTCGCAAGTGAAGCAAGGCCGAGGGCCAGTGCGCCGCACGAAGGCAAGTTTCAGGGATGGGTTCTGATTTGCTTCGGGGCGCTATATCGGCGGCTATTTGCTTGTCAGCCGCTGCCGGGACCAGTCTGATCGGAGAACTTCATTGTCTCCTTCGGAACGTAACGCTTGTCGTCCGGCTCTTCGTTCAAGGTGCCACCATAGATTGCTTTGTCGAGCAAATCCAAACTTTCTTTTTTGGCCTGCTGATCCTCTGAATAGAACATCAGTGGGATTTCCATGACGTAGCCCTTAAGCCCACCGTCTTTGCTGATCGATGAGTTGACCACCAGCAGCCAATTCTCGCCTGTTTCCGGGTTCTTGACGAAGTTCCAGCCCTTGCTGATGAACCGCTGCACACGGCCAGGGGTGTCATTGACCCAGCGCCTGACCCAACCAGCACGCCCCGGCACCGACATCTTCTGATCGCCAGTCTGCGGAGCGCCAGCGCGCCGCGCGGCAATCGCTGCAAGTTCGTCAGGCGATGGCCCATTGCCCTCGCCGTCAGTTGCATCCGCCTGCGCCTCGGGCCTGCCAGACGGCACCGGGGCAACCTGCCGCTGCACGGTGCGCGCCTGCGGCGGCATTTGCGTTGAAGGGGCCGGCTGCGCCAGATTCGGACGACCGGTAGCCTCGTCAGGCGGAGCAACGTTTGCAGCTGCTTCTTCCGCAGCGAGTTGTGCCCTGGGTGTGAAGTTCTTTGCCATTTTCGTTACCTTCCGATTTCCTTGAGCCAATCTTCCTTGGTCAGCTTGTCCTTGGTTCCCAGCCGTGCCGCTTGCTGCTCCACCATCCGCGCATTGCGCTGATAAGCCTCCTGTTCTTCCCGGCTGAGGGCTGCGAAGCGCCTTTCGACGGATCCACCTTCACGGCTTCCGCTCGGCGGCGTCACCTGTGTGCGGGCACCTTCTCGCCTCGGGTTGATCCCGAATTTCTCGGGGTATCGTTTCTGCAGGCGGCGCTTGGCCTCTTCCATCTTCTCAGCCATCGTCAAGCCAGGCATTTCGTTCTTTACGTCCTCAAACTCGTCGATGAGATTGTTTGTGAGGCGGCTGTCCTGGCCGAACCACTTGTTCTGCGACCGAAACGCCACCACGGCGGGGTGTTCCTGCCGCTCCGCCTTTTTCGGCTGGGTGGTCGCCTCGTCTTGCTCCTCGCGCTTGTCGAGGTCGTCCAGCTTCTTCTGAGCCGCATCGAAGGCCGCGGTGTCACCATCGGCAACTGCCGCCCTGCGCTCCGCCTCAATCTTCTCCCGCTCTTCCTTGCGGGCTCGTTCAATCGCCTCGACCTGCAGCTTCCGGTTTTGCTGCATGAGTTCGTACATTTCGCCAACCTGCTTTTGGGAGTCGGCAAGTTTGGCGTCCATGTTGCGCAACTGTGAGCGCAGCATTGGCATGGAGGTTTCGGCCGCTTCGACATACTCACGGGCGGACTTGAAGGATTTGGGCTTTCGGCGCCCTTCCTTTTCGGCCCGATCATCGTCCCATTCCTCTTCCGGCACCCAGCCCATGCGCCGCGCGCGGGCTTCAACTTCGGCGTCGTCCTGGTCGTTGTCTCGGGTGTCCTGCTCCTGTTCCTGCTCCTGTTCATTGTCGCGGAGTTCAGGATCATCGGCTGCGCCATTTTGCTGCTGGTTCATTGCTGCTAGTCCTCTTTGCTGAAATGAATGCCGCGCACCGCAGTGTCGGGCATGTAGTGGAATGGCTGACCATTCTGGAATGGCTCGCCCTCGTACCGCTTGAAGGTCACACGGTCGCCAACTTTGGGCTTGCGTCCCTTCCAAGGATGGATGCGATCCGGGCCCACCTCGAAGGCGTTGTCGCCCATGGCGACGATTACGCCAGTGGTGACAGCCAGGGTGTTGGTGTCGGCGGTCTTTTGGGGTGCGTAAATGACGCCGGCCTTGCCGACAGTTTCGGACACCACGTCCACCTTGACGATGATCTGGTTTCCGATTGGGTGCTCTAAGGACTCGTTCTTACCGTCGAACGTGGCCTCGATGTAGTTGGCGTGGCCTGCTTTCAGTATGCGATGTTCATTCATGTTTTTGCTCTTCAATGTTGATGGGCGTGCCATCGGCTTGCAAATACTCGTCTGGGTAAAAAGTGCGCGTGATGTGGATCAGTTCGAGACTGAGCAGTTCCTTGATCTGGGCGGAACGGGCTGCGCCCTCCGACTCCAGTTCACGCTGCTCCTGCCGTTCTTCCCATCGCGCCAGGTGCTGCTGCACCAGGACTTCCCGGACGGCCTCCAAGTAGAGAAGGAAGGCCTGCGTTACCGGGTTGCGTTTCCAGAGAGCCAGCGCCACCGGCGTTAGTTCCCTGATCTGCGGGGGTACTTGATTGGGTGAGAACATTCATGCGTTCCTGCATTGCTTGGAATTGCGCCATCATCCACTCGTGGAATGGCTCCATGACCGTCGCGTCAGCTTCCGCCATGGCCTTGATACCGAGCGCCATGTCTTTGATGGCCGTAGCCTTCGCAGACATTTGCCTCAGTTCGAGTTCACCGATACGCATCAGCAGTTCGGGGTTCGTGTCCTCTTGCTGCTTGATGATCTTGTCTATGTCTGGAATGCCCGCGGCCTCGAACATGCGCCGCAAAATCTCTTTGCCGTCGAGCCGAGCATCATCCTTGAGGTTCGAGAGAAACTCCGCGCGGGCCAGCTTCTGGACGTCCGCGACCATGTTCTTGTCGGAAACGGGTTCGACGCCAGATCCCGTCGCATAGTCCTCGCGGGAGACTTCCTTCCACTGGTCGCCAACTCGATAGGTCCTTTGCTCTTCGAGATAGATCCGGTTGAGACGGTAGAGTTTGTCCAGTTCGGACTTGAGCGAACGATGGATGCGCTTCCAGATGGACGTGAACATCTTGAGGCCCTGTTCCACCAGGGCCATGAACACGGTCGGCGACATGGTTTGCGCCTTGATGTCTCCCGACATCACGTCCTTGATCGACGATACCGACTTGGCCTGTTCGTGCAGGAAGCCCAGGACTTGGAAGAGGACGGCGGATGGCTCCTTGTGCTGCAGCGGAACCACGGCATTGCGAATGTCACCACCAGCTGCATTGACCACGGTCCACTCGCCCATGGTCCGCCTCAGCACGCCGGTGTGCAGCGAAAGGCCCTTACCGATGAAGCCGCCGCCGTTGTTGGCAAGCGTGGCTGCATCGATGATTTGGTTCAGGACGGTGTTGCTGGCCTCGTTGATCGGCCGCAGCAACTGACCGAAGCCCTGGCCGTAAATGCCGCCTTCCTTGTTCGGGATGAAATCGTACTTGGTGTAGTAGTCGATTGGGTTGATGCGAATGACGCGGGGTCCGTGCAACATCGAGTCTTGCGCGACAATGATGCCTTCCAGATCGTAGCGCGGGGCAATGCGCGCCACCCTGAAAGTCTCGAGGTGAACGGTGACGATGTAGGGTTCGGCATAACCATCATCGTCGAGGTCGAGGCGGCGATGCTGCTCGATGAAGGTGTGCGGATGGTCCTTGTCCATTCCGCCGTCCGCCGCCTGGCCCACCTCGAAGGTTTCGAGAAAGTGTCCAGACCGCTTCATTTCCTCGATTTCGTGAGGGTAGAGCTTGAGGATTTCGGAGATACGAGGCGCGGTCGCCAATGACTTCGCCCAGTAGTTCACCACTACGTCGAGGGCGGAGACGAACACCGATGAGTTCCGGCGCAGGTTGCTGTCAAAGTAGGACTTGCGGAAGGCGCAGCCGACGATGGGCAGGACGTGCATCATCTTGTCGGTATCTTCTTCCCATTCCGGCTGTTCCTCGAGAAGCTGCCAGGACATATGCTCGCCGATGCGGTCGGCGCGCTTCTGCTTGGCGCCGGGTGGCACTTGCCACTGCGGCTGGCCTGACATGGGATCGACAAGAGGCGTGCCGTCAGGCCCAGTGGCCGGAATGCCTTCATCGCTGCCGTAGATCATGCCCTTGACCACGTTGCGGTCGGCAACGATGGCGGGATAGGCGCGGGCGGCAAACTGGTCGGCTGCTTCGCTCATGATCGGCAGGATCACATTCGAGGCATTGGGCCATGGGCTTGATTTCTGGTCGGCACGCTGCAGCGCCAACTTGAGGGCGTTCTTTGCGTCCGTTTCCCAATTCGAGCGGCTCTCGAGGTCGATCTTGTACTCGTCAACGGCGTTCATGCCGATTTCGACAAGCCTGCCGGCGTCGATTTCGCCTGCGATATTGTCGGTGATTGTCTCGTCAGCCCACCGGCGCAGCTTTGCCACGGAGGATTCGGCAGGCGCCGCCTCGAGGTTTTCCTCGATGGGGTTGTCGATGGCCTCTGGTTCTTCTTGGGTGGCGATGTCCAGCATCAATAACCAGTGATCGGGTTGCGGTTTGCATATTCGTCTGGCCGGTAGCCGCCTTCATCGGATTTGGCGCGGTTTTCGGTGATTGCCGCGTCCCGTCCATATGTCAGGGCCAGGCCAGTTGCGCGCAAGATACCCGCATGTGATTCCTCGATTTGACCTTTCTCGTTTCGGGAAATTCGGCGGTATTCCGCGAACCATGGGGTGAGATTCTGGAACACGCGCAGTTCCGCCGTTGGCAGCTTGGCCGCAATGTCCTCAATCGCCGCCTCAAAGGAAAACTCCACCAGCATCAGGTTGACGCCCAGGGCCACCAGCTTTTGCGCAATGGCCTCGTTGTCCACCTTGGAGCGGCCGTGGGCGTTCCAGTCCATGACGAAGGGAATCCATGTTCCCCGCGAGCTCAGTGCGCGGGCATGGATGGCGAAGTCCTGCTTGGGCACCGAGATTGCCTCATAGACGTAACCGGCGTCGGTCGATGGATCGACGACCAGCCACACGGCGTTGAAGTGGGTTGGAGTGATGTCGATTGCACCACACCGCGGCCAGGTTGCCGGTATTGGCCCGCCTTCGACGGTGAATATGTCCTCTGGCGTGGCGAGTAAGCTTGATGAAATCAACATGGCAAAGGCTCCTGACAGGGCGTCAACTTGATCTTTGTGCTTTGAGGCGGGGAAGTTGGTCAGTTCGTCTATGAAGGCTTCGTTCCAGTCGGCCTCGACGATGTAGAGATTTCCGGCTTCGGCCTGGACGGACGCCGGTTCGGCACGGGTGATCTTGTCACCGGATTCGATGTAGGACCGCGCGATGTAGCCCTGAAGCATGAGAACCATGTCCTTGGCCTGCGACTTGCCAGCCTGTCCCGGATCCTGCGGGAAGCCGATTTCGACATACCGGCCATCATCCTTGGCTGTGTCGCGCATCATCCGGCGCACGCCAGGGCCTTCGGCACGCAGACGGTTGATGTCTCCCACAACCAACCTTCCGTTCGGCATACGGCCCAGCTTGAGGCCGACCGTATAGGCGGGGTCCGCACCGAACTGTTCTTCGGATGCCGCCAGATCCCAGTAGCGCACCCAGCGCACGCCGGCTGGCACTTCGCTGGCCTTCATCTTGCGCAGCCAGTCGCGCTTGAACATGCCGCCCTCGCGGGAGATTGGGCGCTGCTGATACTGGCCCGCCGTGGCATAGGCCCGCATGGTGCGCTTTTCGCGCTCCACCACTTCACGGGGGAAGCGTTCGGGGAAGAGCAGTTCACCGTCATAGGTGCGGGGGTCTTTGAAGCCGATCACGGTTTCACAGCGCCGATCTTCCTCGAACTCCATGGGCAGGCAGAGGTGGACGTAATCACCGAGCGAGAGAGCAACGCCGGAAATGTCCTCTTCGTGCAGGCGCTGCATGACGATCACGATGGCCGAGGTGACGGGATCCACGATGCGGGATGGTGCAGATTCCCGGAAGATGCGGATGGCGCGCTTCCGTTCGGCCTCGCTTTCGGCCTGTTCCGTGGAGTGCGGATCGTCAATGATGAGCCTGTGGCCGCGCTCGCCGGTCAGCGATGTCCATGCCGAGCCGATGCGCCAGCCCTGCTGGTCGTTCGAGAAGTCGCGCTCGCCGGCGCGGACCTTGCGAACCAGATGGCCCCAGCGCTCCTGAAACCAGGGCGAGAACACCAGATCGCGCATCTTGCGCGTGTCGCGCGTCACCAACTCGTCCTTGAAGGATGTGGTGTAGAACCGATGGTGGGGCAAGCCTGCCGGTCCCCATTCCCAAGCGGCCCAGAACACCGAGACGATCAGCGACTTCATGGTGCCGGGGGGAATGTTGATGAGCAGGCGGGTGATCCGCCCGTATGTCACGGCCTCGAGATGGGCGCAGATGGCGTCGATGTGCCAGCCCCAGACGAGCGGTGTTCCCGGCTCGACGACCGACCAGGCTTCACGGATGAAGCCGGCGAGTGTTTTGCTGCGGTCCTTGCTGGCGGAAATGGATTGATCGAGGGCGGCTTTTCCGGCCGCCACCTCGCGCATTCGCAGTTCAGTGCGTAGTCTCTCCAGCCCGTGCTCGTTCAAGACTTTCTGCAGCAGCGATAAGTTGCTCGATGACATCCCGTGGCAGTTTTGACAGGTCTATTGGCTCGTTTTTCTGGGTGATGGATTGCAGTTTCGGGTGCAGGTAGGGCGCGGCTTCCTTGGCGCGTTCGAGCGCCAGGGCCTCGGCCTCGAGAATGGCTTTGGGATCTGGGTTGTCGGAGCGTTCGAGTTTATCCGCCGCGGCGTCATACTTGCGCATCTGCTTGAGGATGATGTCGAGAGGCATGGCACCACCGGCCTTGGCCTTCTCGACTGCCTCGCGGGTGATCCTATTGCGACCTCCAGCCTTGCGGCCGGAACCCGGTCTTCTGCCGCCTGCCATCAGAATGGCCCCTTGATGATACGGGGCGGGCCCTCATGGCCCAGCGCGTGAATGTCGCCGCCGCTGCCGCTGTCCAGCAATATGCCGGCCTTGACAGCTGCAATTGCATCCGCACCGACGACCATGGCGCCATAGGCATGATCTTGGCCGCTACCGAGGGCAAAGCCGCCTGCCGGTCCAACTGCGAGGGAAAAGGGAGGCAACGCACCATCGGAATAGAACTCCCAGGCGATGTTCCTTTCCTTGGCGCGTATGATCAGACCCGTGGCTGGATGCCCGTCCCCTTTCGGTAGCAGGATGGGCATTTTGCCCTTTTCGCCGCCTATGAACCAAATGAGAAGGTTGGCACACCATTGCACTTCGCCGGAACAACCGATCAGGTCGCCTTTGGTGTTGCGGGCAATCTTGGTGCGGTTGGCCGACCATACGCCACCGTTTGACGCCTTGGTATCTGCGGCGATAAGGCCGTTCTTGTAGGCAATTGTCGTCATTGCTCAACCTTCCATTGATGAGCATGAGAATTACCGCTCGCTGCAGGGCCATGCTGAGAAAACGAAAACTCCCGGCTGCATGGAGTAACAGCCGAGAGTTTTCTATCGAGGGCGGTGCGGGGTGGTCGCACGAAACCCTGATCTGGTTGCGGGTGATGGATTTGAACCACCGACCTCGGGATTATGACTCCCGCGCTCTACCGCTGCGCTAACCCGCCAAAGACGTTCAACAGCCGCGCTTGCCGCCCTTCATGGGCTTGCCGCCCTTCTTGGACGTGGCTGCGCTGGGCTTCGGTTTCTTGTCGAACGGGTTGGGCTTGGCCATGGGCCTTTCTCCTGGTTGGTTGTGCGGGATCTGCATAGCACTGCGCCGAAGTGCCATTTGAGGTTTCGCTCAATTGATGCTGCGCATCTTCTCGGTCATCTGGAAGGCGAGATACGGCAGGGTCTGCCGTGTCATGAGGTTCTTGGCCGACAGGTGCTGGGTGCGACCGTTGCGCTTGGCGCTCTCAGCCGCGGCATTGAGGACCGCCTGGGCGATTTTCAGGCGTTCGGTGTAGATCGGCGCGCGCGGGCCCATCAGCTGCTGGATGGTCTTCTGTGCGGCGTCCACATCCTGATCGTTGAAAACGCGGTAGGTCTTTGGCACCTGGCCCGGACCAAGGGACTTAGGGATAGGATTGGTCATTGCGTCATTCCTTCAATTCAGTGCTGCGATGGCTGCGAGTTTCTTGCACCGGTTCTGTTCCACCAGGACGCAGAGCGCGTTCCATTCCTCATTGCTCAGGCTGAGAAAGGCAATGTTGGCACCCGGCACGGTCGTGAGCATCGACAGGGGCACAACCAGATGCACATGATTGCAGCCCTCATTCGTGCCGCCCGCCAGCTGGATAGGGGTGCGCTCCGTCATGTTCCATGCCTCCGGATTTCGGCGCGCAAGTCTGCTGCGACCAACTCGCCGATATATTCTCGGGTGACGTTCAGATAAACGCCCACTTTCTTGTGCCAGTATCGCGTGCGCCAGCCGCGCCATGTCGACCAAACGTATTCTCATGCCGCACCTCCGTTCAGCGCCGCGACGATTCCTTCGGCGGTCTGGTTCTCGATCCTCTTGCCATCCACGGCGTAGTAAACTGATGTTGGCGATGCGCCCCTGTGGGGTATGACCCTCACGATCGTCAGGCGCGGTTCTTGCTCGCAGCGCGCGATGCGCACCGTTGCATCGAGTTCAACAGAGTTTTCGCTCGTTTCCTGGACGAAGGAAAATTCGTTGCGGAATTGCTCGACAGTGTGGCTCATTGGTCGTCTCCTTGGCTTTCTGATTTTTGGATTTGCTCGAAGCGGGCGTTCAGCACAGCGTAGGCCCGCTGGCGCAGTGCCTGCGAGCGTGTGGCGCCTCGATCACCATTCATCGCTCTTCCGAAAGTAACTTCCTCGCTCGTGCAGAACATCACGACCAGCGCATCCTCCACCGTGAGCAAATTTGGCCTTGCCATCGGGCTATCTCCTGACCGCGTAGTAAACCGCACCAGCACCATCGCTGAGGCGTTCTTGCACCAGGCTGACGATGGCGCGCCGTTGCGCGGTATCAACGGCGTCCAGCAAGTCTCGTGTGTCCTGGATGGATTGGAGTTCGGCGCGCTCCCGCGCCTTGCGCTCGTATTCGCTGCGGGCTGAATCCACGATGGCCTGCAGCGCAACCAATCGCTTCGATGTGTCGTGCCGCCACTGTGTCAGGTCGCCCCTGAAATAAACCGCGCGCTGACCTGGCCGCGCCGAGGCGAGCCACAGGCGCATTTCGTCCGAGGATTTCAGGGCCGGAGCCGACCGCGCCTCGATCACGGGTGCATCGCTCGGAACCTCGACGCCGGTTTCCCACCAGCCGGCGATGCGCAGGAGGTGGCGGTCCTCGATGCCGGTGTTGAACTTGTAGGTTCTGCATTCGGTTTTCCCGCAAACGACGATCCGCAATTCCCAGCCCTTCTCGGCCACGGTCGCGGCAGCGGTGACGCCCTGGGGCAGCAGGGACCTGAGGACGCGCATCGCGTGCGCCGTGTCGTTTGCGGTGTACAGGCGTCCCATCAGTCGGCCTCGGCTGGTTGATAGTTTTTCAAGCGGCATCCCTCTCGACGTAGATGGTCCATCCGATTCCATCGTCGGGGAGCAACAACTCGGAAGGCACCAGACAACCGGGCTGCCCAGGCATTGGACCCCACTTTCGCGCCCAGGTTTTTTTCTCCCGGGCAATCTTGAGGGCGAAACTCCAATTCGGTTCCTTGAAGGCATCGTCTGGCGCCGGGAGAGCGCTGCTGGGTGTGGCATCGCGCACGATGGCTTCGACGAAGTAACTCCACCG
>CAZUKI010000059.1:9168-13186 GCA_964620785.1 uncultured Aestuariivirga sp. | reverse complement strand
GGGCCACCCATGAAACCGAAGCCGCCCCTCTGCCGCTCGAGATGGGTCCATGACCTGACAAGGCGGCCCTTCTGATATTGGAGATGTGCAAGCTCAACCTGCAGGACACCTTCCTTCGTCCTGGCCCGTTCGCCGAAGATTTCGAGAATGAGTCCGGTGCGATCAAGGACCTTGCCGTTCCAGGCCTTTTCAAGATTCCTTTGCTGAATGGGGGAAAGCTGTCCATTGAGGATTGCGATGCCGGCTTCTGTTTCGGCAATCCTGCCTGCTATCTCCTCAACCTTGCCGGCGCCGATCAGCGTCCTTGGCGAAGCCTGCGCCAGAGGCACGATTTCCTGGCCGACGACCACCAGACCAATGGCCTGTGCAAGGCCGACTGCCTCGTCGAGTTTGTCTGTGGTTGAGCGCCCTTGCGGGCTTTGCCGGCCTTTGGGTTCGACATGGACGACATAGGCCCTGCCAGCATTGCCGGCATCTTCTGGCGCTGAACTTCCGGGAAACGAAGCTACCGGCTTGCGACGGCGCTTGCTCTTGGATTGCCCGTCACGGCCGGTAGAACTCAAGAAGCAGCGCTCTCGTCATCAAAAAGGCTAATGGGGCCGCCTGGCATGATCGTGGAAATGGCGTGCTTGTAGACAAGCTGGGACACCCCATCGCGGCGCAGCAAGAGGCAGAAATTGTCGAACCAGGTGATAATGCCCTGCAATTTGACGCCGTTAACCAGAAATACGGTCACCGGGATTTTCGTCTTCCGCACATGATTGAGGAACGTGTCCTGCAGGTTCTGGGGTTTTTCCTGCGCCATTTTTGGCCCCTGTCTTGTTATTTGTAAGTCAGGCTATCACAACTTCTAAGGTTGCAAAAGCCATATGGAGACAGCCCCCGGTTAGGGCTGAGGGGCGATGCTGGCCGTGGTTCCCGCCAGTCGTTTCAGGTTTTCCGCTGCCAGGGCGTTGCCCTTGGCGGCGGCCTGTTCATACAGCGACCGCGCCTTGGCCCTGTCGAGGGCGGTTCCCCAGCCCATTTCATACATGCTGCCGAGGTTGTTCATGGCCCAGGGGTCGCCGGACTGGGATGCCTTTGAAAACAGACTGAAAGCCAGCTCAAAATCCTGCTTCACGCCCACCCCACGGACGTGAAGGAGGCCGAGATTCACCTCAGCCTGCACATAATCCTGGTCGGCCGCCTTCTTGAACATCTCCGCGGCGGCGGCCACATCGAGCGTCACGCCGTCGCCCTTTTGAAGACGTATGCCCATCTCATTCTGGGCTTGAGGGTAGCCCCGGTTAGCAGCGTCCTGCAGCAGCTTGACTGCTGTTGTCGCGTCACTGGCAAGGCCGGGCGCGCCCTTTGTAATCAGCTTGGACAACCGGTACTGGGCGTCGAGATTGCCAGCCAGGGCAGCCTCTCGGAACCAGCGGGCTGCTTGCACGGGGTCCTTGCGGGCCTGGTTGAGGCCCTGCTCATAGTCAATGGCGACAGAGACTTGTGCTTCGACATCCCCTGCCCGAGCCAGTTTCAGCTTCTTGATGAATGTGAGGCCTTCAAGCCCACCTGTCTGCGCGTGCGCGACCGCGGCCCAGGCGAGGCCCAAGGCCAAGACTGCGTGAAATATGGCTTTATAAATGGCGTTCAACTGAAACATAGCGATGCGTGGGCGAGGTGTTGGCCGCCCGGTCTTGCCTCGTGCCTTCATGTCCTCCGCACCCCAAGCATTTTTGCTACATCCGGGCGGCAATTGCAACTTTCGCTCCATGGCTCCCTATAGCTGAATTGCCTGTCCGCAATATGACAGCTAAGGTGACGAAGACAGCATACATTCAGGAGAGGTTCGCCATGGGTGACGTTACTAAATTCCGCCGTGAGAGCAGTGTCGGCAGTGCTGAACAGCAACTTCGCGTGGATCTGGCAGCGGCGTTCCGCCTTGCCGTTCAATATGACTGGCACGAGGCGGTCGCCAACCACTTCAGCCTTGCCGTATCGCCCGACGGCAAGCAGTTCCTGATGAATCCGCGCTGGAAGCATTTTTCGGGAATCAGGGCCTCGGACCTCCTGCTTCTCGATGCCAATGACAAGTCGACGATGGATCGCCCCGACGCCCCCGATCTCACTGCCTGGTCTCTGCATGGCAGGCTTCATGCCAACCTGCCCCATGCCCGTTGCATCATCCATCTCCACCCGGCTTATGCGACAGCCATCGCTTCGTTGGCCGATCCGGAAATCAAGCCGATCGACCAGAACACGGCACGCTTCTACAACCGCGTTGCCTATGACATGGAGTATGGCGGCATGGCCAATACAGATGCCGAAGGCGACAGGCTTGCGGCCCTGATTGGCAACAAATCCATCATGATGATGGGGAACCACGGCATCCTTGTCTGCGCTCCGACCGTCGCCGAGGCGTTTGACCTTTCCTATTATCTTGAGAGGGCCTGCCGCAATCTCGTTCTTGCTTACCAGACTGGCCAGAAGCTTCACGTCATGTCGCCGGCTGTCGCTGAAAAAACGGCGCAGGAATGGGAGGCGGACAGGGAGCAGTTCCATTCGCACTTCTCTGAAATGAAGGCGATCCTGGACGCGAAGGATCCCAGCTACGCGCATTGAGGCGATGCCGCGAGGGGATGATGGGTCAATCGCCTGGCTGAGCCGACAGGGTTGATCCGGCAGGACTTGTCCCGGCGGGCCTCCGTGCTAAAGGGTGCCTGCGTCGATGGAGTGCGCCCTGCGGAGGGGTGGCAGAGTGGTCGATTGCGGCGGTCTTGAAAACCGTTGAGGGTGCAAGCTCTCCGGGGGTTCGAATCCCTCCCCCTCCGCCAAGTTCCAAGTAATCACTATTAAAGCTGAAGTTTTGCAACGGTCACGGTCTTGGCCGCAAGGACGGTTCTGACGTCTTTTCTGCACTTGTTGGCAGATTCCCGATTTTAATTTCGCGTGCCTTCCTTCGTTTTAACAGAAGATCGCCCCTACAAATCCGTTGATCGTAGAAATTGAGTAAGGCGACGTGCAACAGCTGCATTGACGGCATGGTCGCGACTTGCCGGGAGCATTTTGCGGCGACTGTGTCTCAGAGACCACAGTGCCACAAGCAGTAACCTAATGATATCATGAGATAAAATGATTTCACGACGGAAAGAAGTGGAAGCCGGTGATGCCGGCCCGCACTTACAAGTCGGCTCAGAACGTGGTAAACTTAAAGTTGAATGAAATTGGTATAGGAGTCTGACGCTATGAAAAAACTGATGTCGACGACCATTTTCTTTATCAGCTTGGTGTCGGGTCCTGCTTGGGCCGCTGATCCAATGGTTGAATCTGCTTACGATTGGAGTGGGTTCTACGTGGGGGTCAATGCCGGCTACGGGAGCGTCAATTACGATACAACAGACATTGATGCCGCGGGTTTCGGACCTTGGAATGTCGTCGGAGACAGTTGGTCATTCAACGCCGATGGATTGGTCGCGGGAGTTGGAGCCGGATACAACTATCAGTCGGGCAGCTTTGTTTTCGGTCTGGAAGGCGACTTGGGCTTCCTCAATGCGGATGGCTCTGAAGCCACTCAAACTTCGACAGATACTATCGCTGAGTTTGACGCCAACTGGTACGGAACACTCAGGGCCCGGGCGGGCTTAGCTGCAAATCGTACGCTGTTCTATGTTACAGGCGGTGCAGCAGTCTTGGACGCAGATTTTGGAGTATCAGACTTTATTGCAAACTCAATTGATACGCGCGCTAACGACACGCTTGTTGGATGGACGGCAGGTGGCGGTGTTGAGTGGGCCGTTACTGATGAACTCTCGTTGAAAGCTGAGTATCTGTATATGGACTTCGGAAAGACAGAGCATTCAGCGCCACGGTTGGTGCCAGCGTCGAATGTGTACGGATTTGATCATGACATCAATGCGCATATTGCCAGAGTCGGGATCAACTGGCATTTTTGATGGCGGGTTTGCATAGTGACTATGGGCTCCCGTTAGGGAGCCCATTTTTATTGTCAGGATCCAGAAAAATTCGATGCGTGAGA
>CAZUKI010000059.1:3708-9068 GCA_964620785.1 uncultured Aestuariivirga sp. | reverse complement strand
GGAATGCCGGCAATGCGCAGGCCAGTGAAGGAGCGGAAACCAAAGCGGCCATAGTAGCCTGGATTGCCGACCAGGGCAGCGCCCCGTTCGGTTTTCCGCAATCGTCGCAGTGCCTCCTTCATCAGGGCGGATCCAATTCCCTGGCGGTGCCTAGACGGCACGACAACGAGCGGCCCGATCAGGCCCCAGCGGTCCTGGTCACCGATCCGTGCGGCCGAGGCCGCTAGATAACCGATGACCTTGCCATGCTCCTCAGCCACGAGCGAGAGGGTAAGCGCCCTCGCTGCCCGCAGTTTTTCAACGATGGTCGCTTCGGTTCCAGTGGCTTGTGGGAGTAGCAACATGGCTTCCGTTACGACGCGGCCAATTTCCGGAATATCGCCGGAGGTTTCTTCGCGGATGATCATGTCATGCCCCCCTGTTGTCGAGTTGTGCGCGGACCGCGCTGCGGCCACGCCTCGAAATCCGATAGGGACTGCCCGACAGGGATTCAATCAGGCGCTTTCTGCGAAGTTTCTGGAAGACAGCGAGGTCGCAGTCCGCGAGGACCATGCCGTCGCGCGTCATGCACCTGACAGCGGTGACTTTCGGGCCGTTACCGCGTTCGTGCAGGATGTGGCCGCCGAGCGCCAGGACATGCAGCGCACGTTGCTCAGTTCGTGAAATATTCATGGAAGTCTCGTGTGATAGACGTGAAAAATCCACCGAGCGCAAATGCGCCCGGCAGCGCGGGGTTCACGGGACTCTCTGAGATTCAGAGAGTCGTATCACACAAGCTCTAACATCCAATCTCCGGCGACGACGGGATCACATTGGTCGCCGCGTCCAGACAAATATAGGTAGTGCCCGTTCTCAAACAACTGCAAATTTGACCGTCTTGCCACTTACGTTTGGCCGCCCACTCACCTGCAGTACTTGGCCCTGACCGAGGTAACTTTCGCGTTCTGCAGGCATGGCGTCGGGTGGCCGCGGAGCACTCCCGCCTTGCAACGCACCCCAGCGTACATTGCGCTTGCGGTGGCGATGATAACTTTTGCAGAAGTGGATTGAGGGCCTGGCTCACAGACGAGGCCGGCCAAGAATAACGGGGGCGGTCCACAGCGGCGGCTCGCTCGGCAAAGGGGGAGTAACTCATGAAGATTCTGGTGATCGGCGCAGGCGGCATGCTGGGAAGCAAGCTTGTCGCCAAACTTGCCGCGTCGGGTGCAATTGGCGGACGTCCGATCACGGGCGTTGTCCGCAACGACGTCGTGCTGGCTCCGCCCCCTCCCCCAGCGGCATTTGCAATCGAAACAGACATCGGCGACCTTTCCTCCGAAGGCGTTGCGGCCAAGCTGGTCGCGGCCAAACCGGATATCATCTTTCACCTTGCCGCGGTGGTTTCTGGCGAAGCAGAGGCCGACTTCGAAAAGGGATACCGGGTCAACCTGGTCGGAACGCAAAACCTGCTGGAAGCGATCCGGGCACAAGGTGGCAGCTACAGCCCGCGTCTGGTTTTCACTTCGTCCATCGCCGTCTTTGGTGCGCCTTTCCCCGAAGCCATTGGCGACGAATTCCTGACGGCGCCGCTCACAAGCTATGGAACACAAAAAGCCATCTGTGAGCTTTTGATCTCTGACTATTCCAGGCGCGGGTTCGTCGATGGCATGGCGCTGCGCATGCCGACCGTCTGCGTGCGTCCGGGACTGCCCAACAAGGCGGCTTCGGGCTTCTTCTCCAACATCATTCGTGAGCCGCTTGCCGGCAAAGAGGCGATCCTGCCGGTCGATTCGTCGGTCCGGCACTGGCATGCCTCGCCTCGCGCGGCCACGCAGTTTCTTGTCAGGGCGGCCGAAATGGGTGGTGCTGCACTCGGAAACAGGCGGGCGCTGACCCTGCCCGGCCTCTCCTGTACGGTTGCCGAGCAGCTCGAAGCGCTGGAGCGCGTGGCAGGGGCAAAGGCGGTGGCGCGTGTCAAGCACGTGCCTGATGCTACAATCCAGCGCATTGTTGCAGGGTGGCCGCGCAACTTTGATGCGGCGCGTGCCAAGGCCCTTGGATTCTCCTCGGAGGCAACATTCGACGAGATCATCCGCGTCCACATTGCCGATGAGCTGGGTGGCAAGCTGCCGGACTGAAACATGTCATGAACGGCGCTGCGCTGCATCGGCAGGAAAACAGGACTGCCGGCATTCTCTGGATGCTGGCGACCATGTTCTGCTTCCTGACTCTGGATGCCATCATGAAATACGCGCTGGAAACCTATCCGCTTGTTCAGGTGACGTGGGGGCGCTTCTTTTTCGCATCAGTTGCGGCAGCATTGTTTTGCGGCAGGCAGGTGTTTGCGTTGGCACGAAGCCGTGCGCCCGGTGCCCAGGCCCTCCGATCACTGCTTTTGATGGTGACGACGGCATTGTTCAATGCCGGCGTCATGCAGACCCCGCTCATGACAGCAACCACCATCATGTATCTGAGCCCGATACTAGTGACCGTGATGTCGATCTTCCTGCTCGGTGAGGATGTTGGATTTCGCCGGTGGATCGGGATAGCGGTTGGCTTTCTGGGTGCGCTTATCGTGATCAGCCCCTGGGACGGCGGCATGGCGAGCCTGATGCACTCTGGCGTGATCTACTTCTTGATGGCCGCAGTAACCAACGCAAGCTACCAGGTTGCCACGCGCTCCGTGCGCAGCGATGATCCCCTGACATCCCTGTTGTTTACAGCCGCCCTGGGGGCCGTCGTTTCGACTGCGATTGTGCCGTTCTACTGGGTCTGGCCCGATGCCTGGGGCTGGCTTCTGCTGGTTGCCAGCGGCGTTGCCGGAGCGCTGGGCCATCTCTGCATCATTCGGGCCTTCCAGTGCGCTCCTGCATCGGTCGTGGCCCCCTATTCCTACAGTTCGCTGATCTGGGCGACTACATTCGGGTTCCTGATCTGGGGGGATTGGCCAGTCCCCCATGTCTGGCTGGGGGCGGCACTGATCGTGGCCGCTGGCCTGTATATTTTCCTCCGGGAAAGGGGAAAATCTGGCTCAAATCAGGGATCGCGGCTTTCCGGGGAGGAAAAGGCCGATATTGGCGCTGCGTGATCGAATCACCTGCCTGAATACGTCTTAGCTGGCTTCCGCCTTGCGGGCGTCGGCCCCCATTTGCTCCAGGCGCTCCGCTTCCCCTTCGGGAATGACCGCCTTGTGGGCTGCGCCGAAGGCTTCGTAATAGCTGAGTTCAAGGAGACCCTGAAGATTCTTGAGCTCTGATGCCTTGGCAAGCTTTCGAAGCTCCAGCAACATATCGGCTATGTACTGGGCCGTTTCGGAGGAGTTGGTATTCTCCTTTGGATTGTGTTCTGTTACCATGTTCGTGCTTAGGTTGTACTTTCGGGTAGAGTTCATGTCGTGTGCAAGCCCTGCTGAAGCAGGATGCACTATAAACGAGAATTTTGTCCTTCCAAACATCTAGAGGTTGTGGTTGAGGTTTTCCTTGTGCCGCACGGTATTGGCGCGGTGCTTGCCACTGCTGGGGGTTGCCCCTATGAGGCTCGCAGCCAGATCTCAGATGCGTTGCGCTGCGGTACAGCCCTTGTTTGGGCCGCGATTGACCCCACATGGAAGGCTGAATGACTGTTGTTGTCGTAGAATCCCCTGCAAAAGCAAAGACTATCAACAAATACCTTGGAAAGGACTTCACGGTCCTCGCCTCCTATGGGCATGTCCGCGACCTGCCCGCCAAGGACGGCTCCGTCCGTCCGGCCGAGGACTTTGCGATGGACTGGGAAGTCGACGGCAAGTCAGCAAAGCGCATCGCCGACATCGCCAAGGCCCTAGATGACTCGGACAGGATTGTTCTCGCAACCGACCCCGATCGCGAAGGCGAGGCGATTTCCTGGCACCTCATCGAAATCCTGAAGCGCAAAGGCGCGCTGAAAGGAAAGTCAGTGCAGCGCGTGGCGTTCAACGCCATCACCAAGCAGGCGGTTCTCGAGGCCATGAGCCACCCCCGGGACGTGGATCTGTCCCTGGTGGACGCCTACCTGGCCCGGCGCGCGCTGGATTATCTCGTGGGCTTCACGCTGTCGCCGGTCCTGTGGCGAAAGCTGCCGGGGGCAAGGTCCGCAGGGCGTGTGCAGTCGGTTGCCCTGCGCCTCATCTGTGATCGCGAACTCGAAATCGAGGCTTTCAGATCACAGGAATACTGGACCATCGACGGCACCTTCGTGACGCCGGGCGGGGCCAGTTTTGGGGCGTCCCTCCAGCAAATCGACGGAAAGCGGCTAGAAAAGCTCGCCATCGGCACCGAGGCAGAGGCCAGGTCAATTCACAGCGCGCTGAAGGATGGCAATTTTGTTGTCGCCTCAGTGGAAAGCAAGCCTGCCAAGCGTCATCCGTTCCCGCCCTTCCGGACTTCGACACTGCAGCAGGAAGCATCGCGCAAGCTTGGCTTTTCCGCGTCGCGGACAATGCAGATTGCCCAGAAGCTCTACGAAGGCGTTGATGTTGGCGGGGAGACCGTGGGCCTCATCACCTACATGCGGACCGACGGCGTGGACATGGCTGGCGAGGCAATTGCCGCAGCTCGCAACACAATCCTGAAGAACTATGGCGAGCCCTATCTGCCCTCGGTTCCGCGCAAATACACGACCAAGGCCAAGAACGCGCAGGAAGCACATGAGGCTATCCGGCCCACGGATCCAGGCAGGACACCTGACAAGGTCAAGCGGCACCTCGAGGCTGATCAGCTGGCGCTCTATGAACTGATCTGGAAGCGCACGATTGCCAGCCAGATGGAAAGTGCGGAACTTGAACGCACAACTGTCGACATTGCAGCAGACGGCAGTGACGGCAAGGTTTACGGCTTCCGCGCCAATGGTTCCGTCATCAAGTTCGACGGCTTCCTGCGGCTCTACAACGAGGATCTGGATGACGGCGAGGACGAAGATGCCCGCCGGCTTCCACACATGGCGAATGGCGACAAGATCGGCGTCACCAAGATCGAACCGACACAACACTTCACCGAACCGCCGCCACGCTATTCAGAAGCTTCACTGACCAAGAAGCTGGAAGACCTCGGCATTGGCCGACCCTCCACTTATGTCAGCATCATGACCACGTTGCGGGATCGCGGTTATGTGCGACTTGAAAAGAAGCGCCTCATTCCAGAAGACAAGGGCCGCGTGGTGACGGCGTTCCTCGAGTCCTTCTTCATGCGTTACGTCGAATATGACTTTACCGCCAATCTGGAAGAACAGCTTGACCGGGTTTCAAACGGTGAAGTGCATTGGAAGGAAGTTCTTGCGCAGTTCTGGAAGGATTTCACTGCCGCACTTGATGACGTGAAGGACTTGCGCGTGACTCAGGTCATTGATGCACTCAATGATCTTCTGGC
>CAZUKI010000059.1:0-3608 GCA_964620785.1 uncultured Aestuariivirga sp. | reverse complement strand
AGTACGACTGCAACGCCTGCACCGAAAGCGAAACGTGCCAAGAAGACCGCCCCGGCCGCCTAAGTCGCCGCGCCGGCGCAAGGGCGACGCCGGGCTCCCGAGCGAGAACGAGATCCTTGCATTTGTTGCCAATGCGCCGGGCCGCGTTGGCAAGAGGGACATCGCCCGTGCCTTTGGTATCAAGGGTGAAGGCAAACTAGCGCTCAAACAGGTCCTCAGGTCGGCGCAGCGCCGCGGCGTATTGGCGCGAAGCGGGCGCAAGCTTCAGGCGGAAGGCGTTGTTCCCGCCGTATGCCTTGTGGAAATCACGGGCATCAATGCAGATGGTGATGTCGTCGCGCGTCCCGTCGAATGGAATGAAGAGCGCTTCGGCCAGCCGCCAGAAATCTTTCTGCGTTCCAATGGAAGAAGCGCGCCGGGCATCGGCGACCGGGTGCTGGCCAAAGTTGACGCAATCCAGGGAGGATACTCCGGTGAAGTACTGCGAACTGATAGGCCACCTCCAGAACGTATCGTAGGTGTCTTCCACGCGCGGGCTGACGGTGGCGGATGGATCAGTGCGGCAGCGCGGAAAGATCGAACCGACTATTCGGTCGCCCATGGCGATGAGGGTGGAGCTACGAACGGTGAACTTGTTTCGGCGGAAGTGACGCGTAAACCGGCTCGCGGCCAGGCGCAGGCCAGGGTCCGGTCGCGCTTCGGGGCATCCGATGACCCACGCAACACCTCGTTGATCGCCATCCAGTCCCACGGCATTCCGACGGAGTTTCCGTCAACGGTCATCAAGGATGTCAGTGCCCTCAAAACATTCAATCTGGAGGGCCGAGATGACCTGCGGCACGTCCCGCTCATAACAATCGATCCGGCAGACGCGCGCGATCATGATGATGCGATCTGGGCAGAGCCAGATACTGACCCTGCAAACGCAGGTGGTCACAAGCTGGTCATCGCCATTGCTGACGTTGCCGCCTATGTGAAGCCTCAGTCTGCCCTTGATTTGGAAGCCAGGCGACGGGGCAATTCCGTCTACTTCCCCGATCGGGTTGTGCCCATGTTGCCGGAGAGGCTTTCCAATGACCTGTGCTCTCTGAAGGAGGGACTGGAGCGCCCTGCTCTCGTCTGCCAGCTTACGATAGATGCGCAAGGCTTGACGCGGCACAGGCGGTTCACGCGGGCAGTCATCCGGATCGTTGCCGGACTGGCCTATGAGGATGCGCAGGCGGCCATCGATGGCAAAGGTTCGGAGAAAGCCCGCAACATCCTGGCAAGTGTGCTGCAGCCGCTGTGGAATGCTTATGCAACGCTCGGCAAGGCCAGGGACAAGCGTGGGCCGCTTGAGATCGACCTGCCCGAGCGCAAGATCATCCTGGATGAAAAAGGCCGCTTCGCCGGCGTTCATATTCCGGCGCGGCTCGAAGCCCACAGGCTGGTTGAGGAATTCATGATCCGCGCCAATGTCGCGGCTGCCGAGGCGCTCAACGAGAAGCGCACTCCCCTGCTTTTCCGTATTCACGAAGAACCGTCTGCCGAAAAACTTCGCAGCCTGTCTGACTTCCTGAGAACGGTGCAGATTCCATTCGCACTCGGTCAGGTCATGCGGGCGCGAACCTTCAACCGCATCCTGGCAGCGGCAAGGAACACGCCGCACGAACGGCTTGTGAATGAAGTGGTGCTGCGCAGCCAGGCGCAGGCCGCATACCATCCCAACAACAGCGGTCACTTTGGTCTGGGGCTGGCGAACTATGCCCACTTCACCTCTCCGATCAGGCGCTATGCAGACCTCATCGTTCATCGCGCCCTGATCTCGGCATTCCGTCTGGGTACGGATGGCCTTTCACCCACGGACATCTCGCAGCTTGAAGATACGGCGGAGTTGATTTCGGTTGCCGAACGGCGGGCGATGATTGCCGAGCGCGAAACCGTTGACCGCCTGGCCGCGGCTTTCCTCTCAGGTCAGCTTGGTGCCACTTTTGAGGGCAGAATCAGCGGTGTGGTTGGAGCAGGCCTGTTTGTCGTCCTCTCTGAGACGGGGGCAGACGGCTTTCTTCCGGTTTCAAGCCTTGGCCATGAAAGATATGAGTTGCACCAGGCGCGGCACGCCCTGGTCGGCTCCCGTTCCGGCGAGAGCTATCAGCTGGGCGACGCCATTTCGGTGAAGCTTGTCGAAGTTGCCCCGCTCAAGGGCGGCCTCAAGTTCGAGCTGGCGGGCGGAGCGCAACAAAGGACTGTCAAATGGGGAAAACACGGGGGAAGATCCAGGCGGCGGTAAAACTTGCGACAGGTTGCCACTGTGCGCTTAGGCTGGCTTTTGCAGGGCATGCAACGATGGCAGGAAGGCGCCATGGTGCTACTTGAAAAGAGATCGTGGCTGAGGGCCATGTTCAATGGTTTTCGCTGCAAATGCCCTTCCTGCGGCCAAGGCAGGTTGTTTGAACGCTATATCAGCGTGCGGCCGCAGTGCAGCAACTGTGGCTTGAATTTCATGCATCAGCGGGCCGACGACGCACCGCCGTATTTCGCCATCTTCATCGCCGGCCACATTGTCATTCCGCTGCTGCTGGTAGCTGAAAAGATGTGGGCGCCGCCGCTCTGGATCCACTTTGCGATCTGGTTGCCTCTCACCGTCATTCTGGTTGTCTGGCTCCTGCCACGGGTCAAGGGAGCAACCATCGGGCTGCAGTGGGCCCTGGGCATGCATGGCTTCGGCATTGACCCCGAAACGGGCCAGGAAGGGCATAAAACTTGACTTTCCGGGCCTGATGGGGTCTATCCGCCCCAACAGAGTTTTGGAGCTTTCCATGGCCAAAGGCACAGTCATCAAGATCAAGCTGCAGTCCACCGCAGATACTGGATTTTATTACGTCACGAAGAAAAATTCCCGCACGAAGACCGACAAGATCTCCTTGAAGAAGTATGATCCGGTCGCGCGCAAGCACGTCGAGTTCAAGGAAACGAAGATCAAGTAACTCCGACACCAGCAAATTCAAAATGGCGCCGCGTTTGCGGCGCTATTTTTTTGGGTCTTCCTGACTGGCCGGGAAAAGGTGCCGGCCCGGACTTTTGCAAACGAGGAGGCCACTCGATTCGCGTCCGGGCCGGCGGACCCAAGGATCAGGAGATGCGGCGGGCCTGAACCCGTGGGTCATTTCTGGAGCGAGGCTCCATAAAGCTGTTCTGGACGGCAATTCCGCATTTGAAGGTTGGCCGCCCTTCTCTCCAGGAGCGCCTCTGGGTCATCGGCAGGGCCGCCAGAGGGTCTTGAAGTTGCCCCGACAATAGCGGTCCGGGCTCACGCGAATCCAGCGTAAGCTATGGTAAACACTAAAGTTTTAGCGATCAGGCTGAAGGATTAAGGTAAACCTTCAAGGTTGATGGGGACAATATTTAGGTTACTGTCCCTCGCCACCCGTTTGTGGGGGCTCATCGGCCTCCTCGAGGTGCATTTCGAGGGGTGTTTCGACTTCCGTGCCGTCAAGCGGGTCTTCGTCGGCGGTGAGTTCGTCAGAAATTCTCGGCATGGGAAGATCAAAGCCGGGCGGCAGTTGTGTATCGAGAAGGCCTGCGGCTTTCAGCTCCTGAAGTCCCGGCAGGTCCGTGATCTCATTCAA
>CAZUKI010000058.1:6942-13280 GCA_964620785.1 uncultured Aestuariivirga sp. | reverse complement strand
CTCGGCACGATTTCATCGAATCCACCTTCACCGTGGACAATCCAGCACGCTTCGGTTCCAAGATTCTTGAGGACCTGCGCCAAGGGTTCAACCCAAGCCTTTGAAAAGACTCCCGTTACCTGCCGCTTCGCGCCTGCAGGATTGGACAGTGGCCCAAGCAGGTTGAAGATCGTCCGGGTGCCAAGTTCGACCCGCGTGGGCCCCACATGCTTCATCGACGAATGATGCTGCGGCGCGAACATGAAGCCGAGGCCAGCTTCCTCGACGCATTCGCTGATTTTGTCGGGTGGGATATCAATCTTGATGCCAAGGGCCATCAACACATCGGCAGAGCCCGACTTCGACGACAGGGCCCGGTTGCCGTGCTTGGCAACCTTGAGCCCCGCACCCGCCGCGACGAACGCCGCACAGGTCGAGATGTTGTAGGAGCCGGAAGCATCGCCGCCAGTGCCAACAATGTCGATGGCGCCATCGGGTGCTGACACGCGCAGCATCTTCTCGCGCATCACCTCGACTGCACCGGTGATCTCGTCAACGGTTTCACCGCGCACCCGCATGGCCATGAGCAGGCCTGCAATCTGCGAGGGCGTGGCTTCGCCTGACATCAACACGTTGAAGGCGACTTTTGCTTCCTCGCGCGTCAGCGGCTTTGAGTCAGCAACCTTGGCCAGCAGTGGCTTGAGTTCGCTCATCGCCTGACCCCCGCCAGATCAAGGAAATTACGCAGGATGTCATGCCCGTGCTCGGAGGCAATGCTCTCCGGGTGGAACTGCACCCCATGCACATTCTTGCTCTTGTGCTGCAAACCCATGATCAAACCGTCTGTTTCTGCCGTGACTTCAAGTTCGCCGGGCAGGGTTTTCCTGTCAACCACAAGGGAATGATAGCGCGTGGCGCTGAAGTCCTGCGGCAGACCTTTGAAAATGCCGCTGTCCTTGTGCCGCACGGCCGAAAGCTTGCCGTGCATCTGGGTGGGTGCCCGCACAACATCGCCGCCAAAGGCCTCACCGATGGCCTGAAGGCCGAGGCAGACACCGAAAATCGGGATCCTGCCCGAAGCCTCCTTGACGAGATCGATGATGATCCCGGCCTGCGATGGCACGCCGGGTCCGGGGGAAATGACGATCGCCTCCGGCCGTGCCGACATGACCTGGCCGACGCTGATCTTGTCGTTGCGGTGGACCACGGTCTCCGCCCCGAGATCACCCAGGAAGTGATAGAGGTTCCAGGTGAAGCTGTCGTAGTTGTCGATGAGGATGATCATTGGCCCCTCCCGACACGTCCGGCAAAGCGCACGGCTTCTTCCGCAGCCCTGAACAGGGCCTTGGCCTTGTTCACGCATTCCGTGTGCTCGCTCTCGGGGTTGCTGTCGGCAACGATGCCCGCGCCCGCCTGCACATACATCTTGCCGTCCTTCACGATTGCCGTGCGCAGCACGATGCAGGTGTCCATCTCGCCATCCGCCGAGAAGTAACCGACGCAACCCGCATAAACACCGCGCTTGTGCTTCTCGAGTTCGTCGATGATCTCCATGGCCCTGACCTTGGGCGCGCCGGATACCGTGCCGGCTGGAAAACCTGCAACCAGCGCATCCAGCACGTCATGCTTGCGGTCGAGTTTGCCCTCGACGTTGGAGACGATGTGCATGACCTGGCTGTAGTATTCGAGGATGAACTTGTCGGTGACCTTGATCGAGCCGATTTCGGCAACCCGGCCAACATCGTTCCGGCCAAGGTCGAGCAGCATCAGGTGTTCGGCCCGTTCTTTGGGATCGGCAAGAAGTTCATCCGCCAATTCCTTGTCGCGGGTCGGCGTGGCACCTCGCGGCCGCGTTCCGGCAATGGGCCGGATCGTGACCTTGCCATCGCGCACCCGCACCAGGATTTCGGGGCTGGAACACACGACGGCAAAGCTGTCGAAGTTCAGATAGACCAGGAACGGCGAAGGATTGACGCGCCGGAGCGAGCGGTAAAGCGAGAACGGGGGCAGGGCAAAGTCCGTCTCGAAGCGCTGCGACAGGACGACCTGGAAGATGTCGCCGGCCGCGATGTACTCCTTGGCCTTGAGGACCATGGCCTTGTATTCTTCAGGGCTTGTGTTGGAGACCTGCGCCTTGATCGGTGGTGCGTCGGCTTCACGCAGTGCCATGTCCAATGGCCGGTCGAGCGCATCCACCACGCCCGAGATCCGTTCGATCGCCCGGGCATGGGCAGCCTTGGCGCTCACACCTTTTTCGACATAGACCGGTGAGGTGATCGTCACTTCATCGCGCACGCTGTCGAAGATGGCCATGATCGTTGGGCGGATCATGATGCCGTCCGGCAGACCAAGGACATCGGGGTTGACGTTGGGCAGGTGCTCCATCAGGCGCACGCAGTCATACCCCATATAGCCAAAGACGCCGGCAGCCATGGGTGGCGCGTCGTCAGGAAGCTTCACCTGGCTTTCGCGCAGAAGGTTGCGCAGCGAAGTCAACGGCTCGGCGGCCTCGGCAACGAAGGGCCCTTCCGGATTGGTGAGCGCCTTGCGGTTCAGGAGAGCCTTCGCGCCCTCGACCTTCCAGATCACATCAGGGTTGAGGCCGATGATCGAGTAGCGGCCGCGCACGGCGCCACCTTCAACGGATTCCAGAAGGAAGGAGTAACGCGTGTTCCGCGCCAGCTTGAGCATGGCGGAAACAGGAGTTTCAAGATCGGCAACGAGGCGCGTGGTGACGATTTGCGCTTCGCCACGCTCATAGGCGGCGCGGAAGCTGTCGTAGTCGGGTTGATATGTCATGGTACGAAGTCACTTTGAAAACTGGGATCAGGGCGAAGTTGTCGTGCTGCTGATCTGTCGCCAAAGCTCTTCGTTGATGGAAACCTGCGTGTCACCGCGCACGCCTTTCAGGTAGATGGATTCAAGGTCCCTGGACAGCCCAGGCTTCACCGCCTCGCTGACGTCACGTGCGGCAACCGAAACAGCCGAAAAGACCGGCACATTCGACTTTCCAACTTCGATGATACGGGCGGACTTGCCGTCACCCTCCAGCGCCCAGGTCAGCGCACCGGGAGGGGATGCAAAAAGCGCCAGTGTCGCAACGCCATCGAATGTCTCGGACACCTGATTGCGCTTCAACCCGGTCGCCGTCTTGATCGTGGCGTTGTTTTCAGTCGCAAGCGTTTCGAGCTTGGTGTTGCCGGCAGCCTTCTCGACCATCGCTTTCGCCTTGTCAGACGCGATGGTGCGCAGCTTGGAGGCAACAAAGTCCGCACGAACCGCGGCTGCCACCTGATCGAATGGTTTGACGGCAGCCGGCGTGACGCCGCGCACATCATACCAGATGTAACCTTCGTTGAAGTTCAGCGCATCGTTGTCGACACCGGCATCGCTAGCGAAGACGGCCTTGAGCAGGGCCGGCTTGTCCGGAATGGAAATGTCTGTGCCGGCTGGGTCAAGCCCGTCCTGGGCAATGGCCGGGATGACCAGGATCGGAATCCCCGCCTTGGCGGCGATGTCCTCAAACTTTGTCTGTTGGGCCCTGGCGTCCTCGACGGAATCAAAGACGTTGCGGATTTCTTCCGCGGCCTTACCGAGCTTCACCTGGTCGCGAACCTTGTCTTTTACCTCATCGAGGCTTGCCTGCTTCTCGGGAGAGACCACAGCTGCCTTGAGCAGCACAGTATTCAGCGTGCCCTTGATCGGCGCCGAGACAGCACCTTCCGCAAGACCAAACGCCGCATCACCAATGGCCGGATCGAGGAACTTGTCCTTGGTCATGTCCTTGAAGGTGATGTCGGTCTCCTTCATGCCAAGTTCAGTAGCGATGGCGAGGATGTCCTCGCCCTTGTCAATCCGTGCCTTGGCAGCTTCTGCTTTTGCAATGTCAGGAAACGAGAGTTGGATTATGGTGCGCGTCTCAGGCGTGAAGTAGTCCGCCGTGTGCGAGGCATAGTATTCCTGAACCTCGACATCGGAGACTTGCAGCTTTGCAGCGATATCCGAAGGCTCCACTTTCATCACGACAATGGAACGATATTCAGGGGCTGTATAAGCGGCAGGAGTTGCTTCGTATTGCTTCTTGAGTTCGGCATCGGTCGGGGCAGGGACATCCGCTTCGCTCACGTTGAAGGTGAAATAGCGCGCATCGCGCGTTTCATCGCGATAGCGCAGCATTGCTTCGATCAAGGTGTTTGGAACCGTAGCGCCGGCAGAAGAAACGCCGACCAGCGCCGAACGCAACCGGCCCTGGCGTTCCGAGGCGAGAAAACCTTCCTCGGTCAGGCCGTTCTGCTGCAGGACAAGGCGGAACCTCTGCGGGTCAAACTGCCCCTTGGCATTGTGGAAAGCCGGATTGGCCTGGACGTCCTGGATGACGGCATTGTCGGAAACGACAAGGCCCAACTTGTCGCTCAGGTCGTCAATCGACGCCGAAGCAACCATGCGATCCAGAATTTGCCGCGGAAGGCCCATTTGCCGGGCATCTTCCAACGTCACCTGCTGGCCCGTCTGTTGCGTCAGGCGTTGCATGGTCTGGTTCAACTGGACCCGGAACTCCTCGCTGGAAAGGGTGCGCGTACCGACTGTGGCAAGGTCCTGGGACTGGAAGCCCCTGAACATGTCCTGTATGCCCCAGATGGCGAAGCTCAGCACAAGAAGGCCAAGCAAAAGCTTGGCGACCAGGCTCTTGGCGGCATTTCGCAGGGTTTCCATCATGGATCGTGGTCTCGGCGTTCAAAATCTGCTGTTTGAGTCAGGCCGGGCGTTTATCACGGCAGGCCGTGGAACGGTAGCTTGAATTTCCAGTTTCCCTGCTCATGCCATTCCGTCTAGAAGTCGTCAAAACTAAGGGAAAACAAATCGATGGCCGATGGTACTGGGATCAAGCCGCTGGTGGCGGGGAACTGGAAGATGAATGGCACCTTGGCCATGTTGCATGAGCCGCGCCTGCTGGCCGGCATGATGCGCGACGTCAAGACAAAGTGCGATATTCTTGTCTGCCCGCCAGCAACCCTGATCCGCCGGGTGCGGGGCGTACTCAAGGGTTCGCGCATCAAGGTCGGCGGCCAGGATTGCCATGCGGCAGCGGCCGGTGCACACACGGGCGACATTTCCGCCGAAATGCTGAAAGATTCAGGCGCAAGCTACGTCATTGTCGGCCATTCCGAGCGCCGGACCAACCACAAGGAAAGCGACGCCACCGTAGCCGGGAAGGCCAAGGCGGCGCATCGCGCTGGCCTTGTTGCCATCATCTGCATTGGCGAAACCCTGGACGAGCGCAAGGGCGGCAAGACGCTCAATGTGCTGACCAGCCAGATCAAGGGATCTGTTCCAGAAGGTGCAACGGCTGCAAATACCGTCGTTGCCTATGAGCCCGTATGGGCTATTGGAACGGGCCTTACGCCCACCACAGCCGAAGTCGCCGAAGCCCACACCCATCTGCGCAGCGAACTGTCCAAGGTGATGGGCGGGGAGGGCGCCAGGGTGCGCATCCTGTATGGCGGTTCAGTCAAGCCGTCGAACGCCGAAGAACTCATGTCCGCCGCCAATGTCAATGGTGCGCTGGTTGGCGGCGCCAGCTTGAAAGCCGCAGATTTCATAGGAATCATAAAGGCTTACATGTGATGTCTGAAGCATCGCTCGATGTCCCGGTACTGCTGAAGCGCAGGCTGCAGGCGGAAGTCATCGGGCCGATCTTCGCCGAGATGGTGGCACAGGTCGGTGAGGAAAAGGCAGCGGCAATCCTCGATGCCGCCATCCGCAAGGCAGCCATCGCCGAAGGCAAGGCATTCGCCGCGCGGGCGCCGGAGGGCAAGCCAACACTCGCTGACTTCATGAAGCTGTTTGAGTTGTGGACCCAGAATGGCTCCCTCGAAATTGATGTCCTGGAAGCAACGGACACCCGTTTTGACTTCAACGTCACCCGTTGCCGATATGCTGAAACATACAAGCAGATGGGACTCGGCAAGATCGGTCATCTGCTTTCCTGCAACCGTGACGGCGCCTTCTGCGAGGGCTATGACCCGCGCCTCAAGCTCGAGCGCAAGCAGACCATCATGGAGGGCGCGCCCTGTTGCACCTTCCGATACCGACTTCAGGAGCCGTGATCAGCGCAACGGGCACCAGCCCGCGGCCTTGCCGGGACGTTGCATCATCCCCACATAACGGCTAAGCCGCCCCCAATTTCCCAATCACAGGCCTAGTTTCACCATGCAAGGTATTCTCAACGTTCTTCTGGTTGTCCATTTGATCATTGCCGTGCTGCTGATCGGATTGATTCTCCTTCAGCGGTCAGAAGGCGGCGCCCTGGGGATCGGCGGCAGCGGTGGCGGCGGAGGCAACCTTTTCTCGGCCCGTGG
>CAZUKI010000058.1:5675-6842 GCA_964620785.1 uncultured Aestuariivirga sp. | reverse complement strand
ACCAACAACTGAGAAATCAGGCCAAAAACGCCGTGAAACAGCGATGTTTCACGGCTGTCCACAATTGTTTTCCATGCGGTGAAATCCCGCTTCGAATCTGCCACCCGTCTGGCTAAGAGGGGCTCCCATGGCGCGATACATCTTCATTACCGGCGGCGTGGTTTCATCACTTGGCAAGGGTTTGGCATCAGCCGCGCTAGGCGCACTGCTGCAGGCCCGTGGCTACAAGGTGAGGCTCAGGAAGCTCGACCCCTATCTCAACGTCGACCCCGGCACCATGAGCCCCTACCAGCACGGCGAGGTGTTCGTCACCGACGACGGCGCGGAAACAGACCTCGACCTTGGTCACTATGAGCGTTTCACCGGCCGCCACGCCAACAAGGAAGACAACATCACCACGGGCCGGATCTACCAGGACATCATCGCCAAGGAACGGCGAGGAGATTTCCTCGGCGGCACGGTGCAGGTCATTCCGCATGTGACCGACGCCATCAAGGATTTCATCGGCAACGGCAATGAAGGCTTCGATTTCGTACTCGTAGAAATCGGCGGTACGGTTGGCGACATCGAGGGACTACCGTTTCTCGAAGCCATCCGCCAGTTCGGCCAGGAGCAGCCGCGCGGCACCTGCATCTACATTCACCTCACGCTGCTGCCATACATCCCAACGGCAGGCGAGTTGAAAACCAAGCCGACGCAGCATTCCGTCAAGGAGCTGCGCTCAATCGGTATCCAGCCCGACATCCTCCTTTGCCGTGCTGACCGCGAAATTCCCGTGAATGAGCGGCGCAAGATCGCCTTGTTCTGCAACGTGCGCCCATCTGCCGTGATCCAGGCCCTCGACGTCGGCAACATCTATGATGTTCCGCGCGCCTATCACGCGGAAGGCCTCGACCAGGAAGTCCTCGATGCCTTTGGCATCACCTCAGCGGTGAAGCCCGATCTGTCGCGCTGGACCGAAATCATGCAGCGCATCACCCACCCGGAAGGGGAGGTGAACATTGCGGTTGTCGGCAAATATACGGGCCTGCTCGATGCCTACAAGTCACTCAAGGAGGCGCTGATCCACGGTGGCATCGCCAACCGCGTCAAGGTCAACCTCGAATGGATCGAAAGCGAGATCTTCGAGAAGGAAGATCCAGCACCTTACCTCGACGGCGTGCATGG
>CAZUKI010000058.1:0-5575 GCA_964620785.1 uncultured Aestuariivirga sp. | reverse complement strand
ACACTGGCCAAGGGCAGCCACATCGCCGAGATCTATGGCGACACTCATATCAGCGAGCGCCACCGCCACCGCTATGAAGTGAACACCGCCTACCGCGAGCGCCTGGAAAAAGCCGGGCTGCGCTTTGCCGGCATGTCGCCTGACGGTCTTTTGCCCGAAACCGTGGAATACCCCGACCATCCCTGGTTCATTGGTGTCCAGTATCACCCCGAGCTCAAATCAAAACCATTCGAGCCGCACCCGCTGTTTGCCTCGTTTGTTGAAGCGGCTGTTGTCCAGAGCCGATTGGTCTAGAGTGAAGCCATGCTTCGCTGGGCCCAGTTAACCTTACTGACAATCGCGCTTCTCTTGCTGTCACTGGCGCCTGCGCGCGCCTATGACGAGGCCGTTGTCAAGCAGCTGGAAATAGATGCCGTCAGGTTGCAGATCGACCTCCGCAAGCTGACGACCTTGCCGCGCGATACAACGACCCGGGAAGCCGTCCAGGCTGACCGGACAGGTCTATCGACGATCCGCACTGATGCGCGAAATGCATCGCAGAAAATGGATGGCCCGCTGGCAGAAGTAGCCAAGCAGGTGGAAGAGCTTGGCCCGCTGCCTGACCCTGGAAAGACGGAAGCGCAAACCATTGCCATCAAGCGCACGACACTGAACGAACAACTCAGTCACCTGCAGGGACTGCGCAAGCAGTTTGATCTCTTTGCCCTGGAAGCCGAACAGGCCGAGGCCCGCCTGACGGAGTTGCAGCGCGAGCAATTTTTGCAGCGCATCTTCTCCTATGAAAGCTCCATCCTCGATCCGCGCATGTGGCTGGACATGTTCTCTGGAGCGTCAAGCTTCCTTGACATCGCGGCACAACGCGTGCGGACGAGCTGGCTCACCAATTCCTCACCTCTTCGCACCATCCCGCTTCTGATCTTCCCAATCGGCATGCTGCTGCTCTGGCTCATCACCAACCGCATCCTGCCGTTGATCTTTTCCGGCTTTGTGCCAACCGGCACGTCGAGGCCCGGTGAACTCACCGCACTGTCCCGGCTCTGGTCTGCCACCTGGAACGGATTGCGCATCGCGCTGTTTGCCGTTTTCGCACTGGCACTCCTCAATCTTTCACTGCTCAATGCCGGCTACCTACCGGGAATTGCCGAAAAGCTCTTCCTCGCCATCGGTAATGGACTTGCCGCCGCCACAATCATCGGCGGGCTGTTTTATGTGATCTGCGCGCCCAAGCAGCCTGAGCGCCGGCTTGTGGCGGTCGGAGAACGTGCCGCACGAGTCCTTCCCGTTTTCGCTGGGCTGGCCGCGTTTGTGAACGAGTCGGGGGACAACCTCCAGCAGCTTGCAAGTTCCTTCAATATGCCCGTCAGCTATGTCATCGGGCATTCGGCAATTGTCGCGCTTCTCCTGATCATATTGATCTCCATCTCGCTGTTCACAGTTCGCGGAGAAGCAGCCAAGAACCTCACCAACGCCCAGACACCTTACTTCCTTGTTTGGGTTCTGCGCCTCATGCCGGTCATCTGGCTGCTGCTGATCACCTCGGCGCTGGCTCTGATCTTCGGATTTGTTGCATTCTCATACTTCATCGCCAGCAACCTCCTGTCATCGCTCCTGGTCATCGTCACGGTCGGCATACTGCATGCGCTCATCAACGCATTTGCAGCTTCACTTGCCGAGGCTAACAGCGGGCCGGGCCAACTGCTGCGCCGGCTCACCAGTTGGTCCGAAGCAACCATCGCCCGGGCGTCACTTTTCATACGCATCATTGCCGATGTCGTGTTCACCTTCTTAGGAGTGTTGGCCCTCATCGGAATGTGGACCGATGTGCTGTTTGACACTTTCAGCATTTTTGCAGCCGTCAGGGACGGCTTCGGCGTCGGCAGCATTCACATCTCGCCCGTTGCACTCGCCATCGGTTTCGGTGTGCTGGCAATCGGCATTCTGCTCACGCGTTTCATCGTCAACTGGATGGAAAAGCGCGTGCTCGCCGACACGCAACTTGATCTTGGTGTTCGCAATTCCATACAATCGGCAACCGGCTATGCGGGTTATATACTTGCGGGCATCCTGGCGCTCACAGCCACGGGGCTCGACTTCTCCAATGTCGCGCTCATCGCCGGTGCACTCGGCGTCGGTATCGGTCTTGGCCTTCAGTCGATCGTCAACAATTTCGTCTCTGGCCTGATCCTGCTTGCCGAACGCCCAATTCGCGTGGGCGACTGGGTGGTGACCAAGGCAGGCGAGGGGATCGTCAAGAAGATCAATGTCCGCGCGACAGAGATCGAGACTTTTGACAACTGCACGATCATCGTTCCCAACTCCAATCTCATCTCGGATTCAGTGATGAATTGGACACACCGCGACACAGTTGGCCGTTTCCTCGTCCAATTGTCGGTCATTCATGGCACCAACCCGAAGACAATCCAGGACCTGCTGCTGCGGCTCGCCCAGGATCATCCCAAGGTCATGCGGCATCCCGCGCCAGTGGTACAACTCGTGCGCATCTCCGCACTCTCTCTCGACTTCGAACTGCGTGGCTATGCACAACATGTTTTCGACGCAGCTTTCATATCCAGTGACATCAGATTGGCTATCGCAGAAAAGCTCGCCAAGAAGACACTTATGTTGCAACCACAGGCGGCGGGCAGGGCTTAGAAATGGCGGACGGAGCAGGCGAGAGCGGTCTCGCAGCAATCAGAAGGAAACTCGCATCAGGCGAGCTCTCCGAAATGCATGCGCATATGAACATGAAGACGGTGGATGTCGGAGATGGCTGGGCGGTCATTGAATCGCAGGCATTGCACATATTCGACAATGCCTATGGCCGTACCCACGGAGGGTTTGCCGCAACACTGATCGATACGGCCATTGGCGTTGCCGTCATGGCGCACCTGCCTGCTGGCACGCCTGCCGGGACCATTGACCTCAATGTCAAATACGTCCGCAAGATTGAACCGGCGGTTGGAAAGCTGATCGCAAAGGGAACTGTCATCCACGCAGGGCGCACACTGCTGACGGCAGAAGCCCGGGTTGAAGACAGCAAGGGCGTGCTCTATGCCCACGGTTCCGCAAGCTTCCTTGTTTATCCAGTCAAATGAAACCCAACACAACAGTCACCATAGGCAAAGCCACCTTTGGCAATCACTTGCCGCTCGCCCTCATCGCCGGTCCCTGCCAGATGGAGAGCCGTGACCATGCCATGATGATGGCAACGGCGCTGAAGGAGATTGCATCCAGACTTGGCATCGGCCTGGTTTTCAAGACATCCTTCGACAAGGCCAACCGCACCAGCCTGTCGGGAAAGCGCGGCATGGGGCTGGAGAAGTCGCTCGCGGTCTTTGACGAGATCAGGACGAAGCTGGCGCTGCCAGTACTGACTGACGTCCATGACGCCAGCCAATGTGCGATTTTGGCACCTGTTGTCGATGTTCTGCAGATACCGGCCTTCCTCTGCCGCCAGACCGATCTCCTGATTGCCGCAGCCCAGACCGGGCGTGTGGTCAACGTCAAGAAGGGACAGTTCCTGGCGCCTTGGGACATGAAGAACGTCATTACCAAGATCACCGGCAGCGGAAATGCCAATGTCATGCTGACGGAGCGCGGCGCCAGTTTCGGCTACAACACGCTTGTTTCAGACATGCGCAGCCTGCCGATCATGGCGGAGACCGGCGCACCCGTCATCTTCGATGCCACGCACTCGGTGCAGCAACCGGGCGGGCAGGGGACATCGTCAGGGGGTGACAGGCGCATGGTGCCTGTGCTGGCCCGCGCCGCAGTTGCGGTGGGCGTCGCTGGCGTGTTTATCGAAACCCATGACGATCCTGACAAGGCGCCATCGGACGGACCGAACATGGTGCCACTCGCCGAGCTTGAGGGCCTGCTCAAAACGCTTATGGCCCTCGATCGCGTGGCAAAGTCCTAAAGCTTGTGCGTCGCCCGGCCGATCGGCTCGGCATGGGCAATGACACGCTGGATCCCCGGCACAGCCTTCATCAATGCAATCTCGACGCGGTCCACAGTGCCGTGTACCGCTTCAACCTTGATCCGTGGTGCAAAACGGCAATGGTAGTGCACAAATAGGCCCAACTCAGTTTGCCGGATGCGAATGTTGTGCAGATCAGTGAGCAACTTTTCCTTGCGCGCCAGACGGTTCAGAACCGCAGTGACAGACTTTACCTTTGCCTTCGGCGGTTCGCGGCCCTCGATGAGCCGCGGGCTGATGGGTTCGATGTGGCTTTCCACTTCCACGTGCCCGCCGAGGCCATCGCGAATGTCGTCCTCCAGTGCCGTCGCAAGTTCGTGAGCGGCTTCAAGCGACAGGCTGCCATCCACCTCAAGGTCAAATGAGACGGCAAGGCGGTTTTCCAGGTCCTGCACGGTCAGATGGTGGATGAGAAGCCCATGGCCGGCCGCCACATGCGTAACCTTTTCAAATGCCGTCTCGGTGTCGAGTGCGACAGGCACCAATTGCAGGGCAAGATCAACATCCTTGATCTCTTCCCGGATACGCGCCGTCAGCACCTCGCGAAGCTTCTCCTGCGATGGCGCGGGCAGGGTGCGGGGAACATCCACCGCCAGATCAACGAAGACCGTCGAACCGGCAGGTCGCGCGCGCACCCGGCTCACGTTGAGCACTCCATCCGTTCCCTCGGCAACTTCCTCCACCAGCGCGGTAATGCCTTCCGGGGCAGCATCAAGCAGGGTGTTTAGGGTGTTTGCGCCAAGATGATAGGCGGCGTTGGCAATGAACCCCGAAACGATAAGGGCTGCGACCGAATCTCCCCACACGAAACCGGCGCCAACAAGCACCAGGCCGGCGAGAACCGCGGCAGAACTCCACATGTCGGCCCGGAAGTGCAGGGCGTCCGCCGCGAGGGCATCGCTCGAAGTCTCCTTCGCTACTTTGGCAAGGGCCCGCGAACGGTTGAAGTCAATCGCCACTGAAGCGAGAAGGATGGCGAAAAGCCACCAGCTCAACGTAACCTCATGACTGCCGCCGAGTAGCCGGGTGATCGACTCATAGGCCACCCAGGCACAGACCGCGAACAGAAGCCCGGTCTGGATCAGTGCCGAGACGCTTTCGACCTTGGCATGCCCGTAGGGATGTTCCTTGTCAGCAGGCTTGTCCGCCATCCGCACGGCAAACAGGGTCAGCGCCGTCGCACCGCAATCGAGCAGGCTGTTGAAGGCCTCCGACAGCAGGGCCAGGGAACCTGACAGCAGGGCCGCCACGAACTTTGCTATCGCAAGTGCGAGGCTGGCGAAAAACGACAGCAGAGCGACCTTCTGCTTTTCCGTTGAATTGCGAGCTGGATTCATGGCCGTTTCATTAAAGTCCCAGTCGGGAAATGCAAGCTATGCGCTGCAAATGGGTCTGCTGAGCCGGAGGTGGTGGAGCAGCGACCCATGTCCCGTGCTAGTTGCGGCTGACTGCGATGGCGACCGATCGTTTCACCGACATTCCCGTTCCTGACCGTAAGGCCGGAGCCAAGACCATGGCTGCACTCTTCGCGGGTGAGAGCCTGTTGCGCTCCATGAACGTCACCGTGATCCCGCTTCAGGCCTATGAGTTGCTGGG
>CAZUKI010000057.1:1339-13321 GCA_964620785.1 uncultured Aestuariivirga sp. | reverse complement strand
CGGTTCAGCACATCGGCGACATGGGCCGGGCAATAGGCCCAGCCGAGACGCAGTGCCGCCAGCCCGTAGATCTTCGAGAAGGTCCTGGTCATCACCACATTGTCGAACTCGGAGACGAGGGCGAGGCCCGGCTCATAGTCGTTGGCCTGCACGAATTCGGCATAGGCGGCATCAAGCACGAGCAGGACATGGGCCGGAAGGCCGGCGTGCAGGCGCTTCACCTCGCTGAAGGGCAGGTAGGTGCCCGTCGGGTTGTTGGGATTGGCAAGGAAGACCAACTTGGTCCGCGGCGTCACGGCCTTGAGGATGGCATCGACATCAGCCGTGTGGTTCTTCTCGGGCGCCACGATGGCCTTGGCGCCGTTGGAGGCGATGGCGATGGGATAGACCAGAAAACCATGCTGCGTGTAGATCGCCTCGTCGCCCTGCCCCAGGTAGCCGTGGGCGAGAAGCTGGAGCAGCTCGTCGGAGCCAGCCCCGCAGACGATGCGGTCGGCGGCAAGGCCGTAGCGGGCGGCAATCGCCTGGCGGAGCGCCGTGGCGCTGCCATCGGGATAGCGTTCAAGTCCTGCGGCGGCGGCACGATAGGCCTCGACGGCTGCCGGGCTCGCCCCGAGGGGCGATTCATTGGAGGACAGCTTGTGGACCTTGGCGCCGCGGGCGGTACTCTTGCCGGGCACATAGGGCGCAATGGAGAGAATGCCGGGGCGCGGCTCCGGCCGCCCCTGCGGTGATGTTGTCATGATGTCAAACCTCGATGGCCGAGGGATAGCGCCCCGCCAGCATCAGGCCAAGCGAGATGTTGGAGCGCGACAGTCCGACCAGGGGGCTCTCATGCTCGGAAAAATAGCCGGGAAGGCCGGAGAGCCGGAACGGCCCGACCTTGACCTGCCAGGCCGGCTGGGGGGCGAAATCGCGGGGCAGGTTGCCCTGGGTGATGAGAAGGGTCTCGTCCTGGCCGGTAGGCTCGGTGGTGGCGTGGCCGATGACCAGCAGTTTCGGGGCATCACCCTCGCGCAGCACCGGCAGTGTCGAGATGACGCGCGCCGCCCCCGACTTGCCTTCGATCATGGGGCCGATCCAGTTGCCGTCGATCTCGACGATGCAGAGGTCGCGGGCCTGGGTGTTGACCTGCATGAGGGCCTGCGCTTCATCTTTCCATTCTTCCACGGCCATGGGGCCGAAATGGTCCCTGATGCGCAGGCGGTTGCCCATGGTGGCAGAAAGCCTTTTGGAGACATGAATGGTGGTGGGTGACTGGCGCTGGCTCGATTCGGACAGGATGGTCCGCCAGAGCCTGAGGACAAAGGCCGGGTCGAGGTCCTTGAAGGCTGATTCCGACACAAGGCGGCGCAGGATCAGCATCTCGCGGGATGGCCGCAGCGGCGATTGCGCGCCGCCGCCCTTCACCTGCTTCAGCGCCTTGACCTGTTCGGTCACGGCAAAGCGCTTGCCGAGCAGATCGAGAATCCTGCCGTCAATGCCATCGAGTTCCTGGCGAAGGGCCTCGAGGGCCGGGTTCTGCGCGCTCTTGCTCATGAATGTCGTTCTGAATCGGTCAAAGTCATAGACCGATTGGGCAGGCCAAGGGAACACGTCTTCTCAGGATTTGCGGGCGCCCTGAGGTGAAGGCAGCAGGACCGGGCGGAAACGCGGCACAAGGCGCCGGGCCCGCTTGCCCGAGGAGAATGCGTAAACCTGCTTGACGGCCTCGATGATGGTAACGCCGGCGAAGGCCCTGGCGGTAAGGCGGCCAACTGCCTCGAGATGGCGGGCCGCGGCAAGGGCCGTGCGATGGCGCACCGGCGGGAAATGCAGGGCCCGGTCGGAACGGCTGACGGTGAATTTCGCTTCCTTCAGCAGTTCGGCAATCTGGCTCATGGAGAAGGGCTGGCCGTGGCCGAAGGGGGTAGCTTCCGAAGCGGCCCACAGGCCGCGGCGGTTGGGGATGACCAGGATGAGGCGGCCCTGCGGGGCCAGGACGCGCCAGACCTCGCTCAGCATGTCGTCGGGGGTGTCGGCAAATTCGAGGCCATGGACGACAAGGGCGAGATCAACCACGCTTTCAACCAGCGGCAGGTCGCAGTCATCGACCAGTGCCGAGGCGTTCTCGCCGTCCTGCAGCCAGTGGATGACGCCCTGCCGTGCCTGCATGAAGGCAAACGCCGATGCGCCCTGGCCGGTCACGGCGCCGAGATAGGGCAAGGTGAAGCCGAGGCCCATGACCGTCTGGCCAGCACCTGCCGTCGCCAACCGTTGCAGGCGCCGCGACAGCACGTCGCCAGCCAGGTGGCCCAGCGGCGTTTCGTAGAAATTCCTGACATCGACGACATGCATGAAATGCTTCTAGCCCAGCCGGACGGGCAATTGAATGGCACCTTCCAGGGCTTGATTGGCACTGGCCAAAAGACCAGATGACAGGTTAAGGCATCCCCCATGGCACATCTCGACATTCACCAGTTCATCTGCCGCAGCGACAACTACGGCATCCTGATCCATGACCATGACTCCGGCACCACCATCAGCGTCGATGCGCCGGATGCGACAGCGATTGCCGACAAACTCATGAAGCGCGGCTGGCAACTCACGCATATCCTGACCACGCATCATCATGAGGACCATGTTGAGGGAAACCGCGAACTCAAGGACGCATACGGCTGCACGATCATCGGGCCCGAGCTTGAGAAGGACAAGATCCCCGGCATCAGCAAGACCGTGAAGGGCGGCGACAGTTTCGAGATCGCCCGGCGCAAGGTCAATGTCTTTGCCTGCCCCGGGCACACGGCGGGGCATGTGGCCTATCACTTTGCCGATGACTATGTGCTGATTGCCGCCGACACGCTGTTCGCCATGGGTTGCGGGCGCGTCTTCGAGGGCACGATGGAGCAGATGTTCCATTCGGTGAACCAGTTCCGCACCCTGCAGCCGATCACCTCGGTCTATTGCGGGCATGAATACACCGAAGCCAACGCCAAGTTCGCGCTTTCAGTGGAGCCGGGAAACCGCGCCCTGCAGATGCGCGCCGCCGAGGTCCACGCCCTGCGCCAGCGCGGCAAGATGACCTGCCCCAGCACCATCGGCGACGAACTCAAGACCAACCCCTATATGCGCTGCGACTCGCCCGAGATCAGGAAGGTGCTCGGCATGGAGGGGGCGACGGACGCCGAGGTGTTCGCGGAACTCCGTTTACGGAAGAATAATTTCAAGTAGGCGGCCTGCAATGAAACTCCGGGATTTCACCACCCTGACATTCGACTGCTATGGCACGCTGATCGACTGGGAGAGCGGCATGCTGGCGGCGTTGCAGCCCCTGACGCGCCGGGTTTCGCCAACGCTCAGTGCAGACCAGATCCTTGAGGCACATGCCCGTCATGAATCAGCACAGCAGGTGCAGACGCCGGCCATGCGCTACAGCGAACTGCTGGCGGTGGTGTACAAGCGCCTTGCGGAAGAATGGGGCCTTCCTGTCACCTGGAAGGAGTGCCTGGCCTATGGCGCTTCCGTGCCGGACTGGCCCGCCTTCCCGGATTCGGTGGAGGCGCTCGCCTATCTCAAGAAGCACTTCAAGCTGGTGATCCTCTCGAATGTTGACAACGAGAGCTTTTCAGCAAGTGCCGAAAGGCTGAAGGTTGCCTTCGATGCGGTCTATACGGCGCAGGATATCGGCAGCTACAAGCCCAGCGAGCGCAATTTCGAGTACATGCTGCAGAAGCAGGCGAGCAATGGCACGCGGCAGGGGCAGATCCTGCACACTGCCGAAAGCCTGTTCCATGACCATGTTCCCGCCAACAGGCACGGGCTCGCTTCGTGCTGGATCCACCGCCGCCACGGCAAGGAAGGCTTCGGCGCCACGATGACGCCCGCCACGATGCCGCGTCATGATTTCCGCTTCACCAGCATGGCCGAGATGGCCCGCGCCCACCAGAACGAGGCGTGAGCCCAAAGGTTCCTGGTCAGGTGCGCCGCCGCAACAGGTGGCCGCCAAAGATCGACAGGAGCACGGCGGAAATGATGACGGCCCCGCCCATGAAGGCGGAGCGCTCGGGCATTTCACCGACCACGAGCCAGGGCCAGAGCGGATTGAGGACGGCATCGAGCATGGCGATGAGCGAAGCCGTGATGGCCGGTACCGAGCGCGCACCCTTGATGAAGAAAACCAGGGGAATGGAAAGTTGCAACGGTCCCATCAGGGCGAGCAGCACCATCTCGCGGCCCGAGATCGCAAAACCGCCGAAGGCGCTGTCGGCGGTAAAGCCAAGAAGCCCGGCGCAGATGAAGGTGGCAAAACCGCCGACGCAGATTGCCGGCGTCATATCGACGTTGCGGTAACGGCGCAGCGTCAGGGTCTGGCTGGCAAAGGTGAAGGTCATGCAGACGGCAACGAGGATGCCAAGGGCGTTGCCTGCCTCAAGGCCGTTCCAGGCAATGATGGCGACACCGACGATCGCCATGGCGGCAGCGGCCCAGGCGGCAACTCCGGGTCTTTCTCCGGTGGCCCAGGGGCTGAGGAGGCCGGTGAAGACCGGCGAGGCGGCACCGATCACCGAGACGGTGGCGGTGCTGAGCAGGGTCAGCGAAGTTACATAGAGGGTGGAACCGACCGAGAAGAACCCGGCCGAGAGCAGGAGGGCGGGAAGCGGCACGGCCCTGAACTTTTTCCAGGTGTCGGGGCCGTGCAGGGCCACGAGGTAACAGAGCAGCGCCACCGACATCCAGAAGCCGCGCCAGCAGTTGAGTTGCCAGCCATTGAGATCCGGCATCAGGCGCACGAACATGCCGGAGAGCGACCAGCCCAGCGTGGCGAGAAGCACGAAGACAACGCCCGTGCCATAGGATTGCTGTGCCGCCCTGCCCGCCATCGCCGATTTCTAGCATGCAGCGTTGCGCCGCGTCGGCAGGATGCGACAGTTTGCGGTCGAGGCTTGCCCGCGGCAAGGCGCCACTGCGTTCAGAGCGTCAGTGCCACAGGCAGACGCAACCTTGAGGCGCGACAGCCTCGTCACTAGGCCCGGGATGAGAAGGCGCTGCGCTAGGCGCGCAACGCGTTGTTGTCCGGGTCGTAGGGACTTTCGGCGACCACCGTGGTCTTGAACTTCTTGCCGAGGATCTTGATCTCGAGTTCCGTTCCAAGCGCCGCATGTTCCGGCTTCACCATGGCAAGGGCCAGAGACTTGTCGCAGCGGAAGCCGAAGCCACCGGTGGTGGCGCGGCCGATGAGCTTGCCGCGCCTGTAGATGGGCTCGGAGCCGCGGGCGTCAGACCATTTGTCCTTGATGCCGTGGACTTCCATGGTGACGAAGTTCCAGGCGAGGCCCTTCTCGCGGGCCGCCACGACCGCATCGCGGCCGATGAACTGGCCCTTGTTGGGATGGACGAAGCGATCGAGGCCAGACTCATAGGCGTTGTATTCGATCGACAGTTCGCGCGGCACGAGGCGGTAGCTCTTCTCGATGGCAAGCGATGACATGGCCTTGATGCCATAGGGCCTGATGCCGAATTCCTTGCCGGCGTCCATGAGCAGGTCGAAAAGCGCCACCTGCTGCTCGATGGGGTGGTGGAACTCAAAGCCCAGTTCGCCCACGAAGTTGACGCGCAGGCAATGGGTCGAGACGGGGCCGACATTGATCTGCCGTCCAGAAAGCCAGGGGAAGGCCTCGTTGGAGAGATCTGTTGCCGTGAGCTTCTGCAGGAGCTGGCGCGACTTCGGCCCGGCCAGCACCAGGACGCCAAGGCGCGTGGTGATGGGCGTGAGGCGCACCGAGCCATCGGCAGGCAGCAGCTTCTGCAGGTAATCATGGTCGTGGCGCTCATAGGCGCCGGCCGAAACGAGGTAGAAGCGGCCGGGCTGCCATTCATAGACGGTGAACTCGGCACGCACGCCGCCGCGCGGCGTCAGCATGTGGCAGAGGGCGATACGGCCCTGCTTCTTTGGAATGCGGTTGGCGAGGATCGAGTCGAGCCAGTCGCGGGCTCCGGGCCCGGTGACTTCCATCTTGGCGAAGGCCGACATGTCCTGAAGGCCGACGCCGTTCATGACGTTGAGGCATTCCTCGCCCACGAACTTGAAATAGTTGGAACGGCGGAACGACCACTTCTCCTTGATCTTGCCGTCCGCAGCAGCGGGAGCATGATTGTGGTTGGTGAGAACGTCGGGCGTCTTCAGTGCCGACTTCGACAGGCCATAGCCCTTGGGCGCGAACCAGCCTGGACGTTCCCAGCCATAGACGGAACCGAAGACGGCGCCGAGGTCCTGCATGCGGCCATAGCAGGGCGTGGTCTTGAGGGGCCGCGCCGCGGCACGCTCTTCATCGGGGTAATGGGGCGTGAAGACATTGGCATAGGCTTCCTCGTTCTTGATCTTGAGATAGCCCTTGGTGGCATAGGGACCGAAGCGGCGGGGATCGACACCCATCATGTCGATGGTCGGCTCGCCATCGACGATCCATTCCGCGAGCTGCCAGCCGGCACCGCCTGCGGCGGTGACGCCGAAGGAATGGCCCTCATTGAGCCAGAAATTCTTGAGGCCCCAGGCCGGGCCGATGATCGGCGAGCCATCGGGCGTATAGGCGATGGCGCCATTGTAGACCTTCTTGATGCCGACTTCGCCGAAGGCCGGGACGCGGGTGATGGCGGTTTCAATGTGCGGGGCGAGGCGATCGAGGTCTTCCTGGAAGAGTTCATATTCGCTGCCATCGGAAGGGCCATCCATGTAGCAGCAGGGTGCGCCCTTCTCATAAGGCCCGAGCAGCAGGCCACCGTTCTCCTCGCGCATGTACCATGAGGAATCGGCCTCGCGGAGCACGCCCATTTCGGGAAGGCCCTTGGCCTGGCGCTCCTTGATGGCGGGATGCGGTTCAGTGACGATGTACTGGTGTTCAACGGGAATGACCGGCACATCGAGGCCGACCATGGCGCCGGTCTTGCGCGCGAAGTTGCCGGTGCAGGAAATGACGTGTTCGCAGGTGATGGTGCCCTTGTCGGTGGTCACCAGCCATTTGCCGTTGGCCTGCTGGCTGATGGCGGTCACGGTGGTGTTGCGATAGATCTCGGCGCCGCGCGCGCGGGCACCCTTGGCCAGGGCCTGGGTCAGGTCTGCTGGCTGGATATAACCGTCATCAGGATGCTGGATGGCACCGATCAGGCCCTCGGTTTCGCAGAGCGGCCAGATTTCCTTGACCTGGGCCGGCGTCAGCTTGTTGACCTTGATGCCGATGGTTTCGGCGATGCCGGCATAATACATGAACTCGTCCCAGCGGTCGGAGGTGCGGGCGAGGCGGATGTTGGAGACCTTGCGGAAGCCCACATGCTGGCCGGTCTCCTTCTCCAGTTCCTGGTAGAAGCGGACTGAGTATTTGTGGATCTGGCCCACCGAGTAGGACAGGTTGAACAGCGGCAGCAGGCCCGCGGCATGCCAGGTGGAGCCCGAGGTCAGTTCCTTGCGCTCGATGAGCACGACATCGGACCAGCCCTTCTTGGCAAGATGATAGAGGGTCGAGACACCCACGACACCGCCACCGATCACAACTGCACGCGCTTCAGATTTCATGGGGACTACCTTGATATTGGGATGGGCTGAATTATCGGCACATTAGGGCCGAAAGCTCAAGCACCCTTCGGGACAAGCGACAGAGGCGCAGAAGATTCCGACACCTGCCTCGCGAAATAGACGGTGCTGCCACCCTTCGGGTTCGGCTCGACGCCGGTGATGGTAAAGCCGAGGTGAAGGTAAAACGGCAGGTTTGAAGCGAAGGCGCCGTTGGTAAGGAGGCGAAGTTCCGGCAGGCCGTTGGTGCGGGCGAGGCCTGCGGCGTGGTCGAGGAGCTGGCGTGCCAGCCCCCGTCCCTGATGGCTTTCCGCCACTGCAATGTTCTCGATGAACAGGTGATCGGCGCGCGGGATCATCTCGATGAGGGCGATGAGCCTGCCATCCTCCTCGATGAGGTCGATCCAGTGCTCGCGCACCGCGGCATCATAGTCGGCCTGCATGGGAAAGGGCTCGCGGCCGACGGCGGGAATCCATTTGGCATAGGCAGCGCGCGTCAGGTCACGGATGGCCGCGGCATCGGCGGGCGTTGCCCGCCTCATGCGGAGAAGCCGCCGGATTTCAGGAAGGCCAGTTCCTCCGCGGTCGAGTTGCGGCCAAGCACGGCGTTGCGATGGGGGAAACGGCCGAAGCGCAGGATGACGTCCTTGTGGACGTTGGCCCAATGGACCAGGTCGCCGAAGCCAAGGCTTGTGAACAGTGCCACGGCGCGATCCTGGCTCTCAAGGTTTTCGTCATGCTCGAAGGGCATCACCAGCCACATCGCCTGGCGGGCGGGCATCATGCGATGGAAGCCGCGCGCCACCGACTGCTTTGCCAGCGCCAGGGCCTTGGCATCGGCAGCAAAGGCCAATGGCGAGCCGCGATGGATGTTGCGGGACACCTGGTCGAGGAGCAGCACCAGGCCGAGGGCACCGCGCGGCGTTGCGGCCCAGCCATCATGCTTGCCAGCCCGTGCTTCCTGCAAGGCGCCGGCAAAGCGCATGGCCAGCGTGGCATCGAAGCCCACATCCCTGGTGAACCAGCGGCTTTCTCCGGCCTGAAGCCAGAATTCCACGATGTGTTCTGGCGTCATGGCAGCTCCAGATGCTTGCGGATGAAAGCGGCAAGGGCCGCTACGTCATCGCGGCTGAAGACCGGCACCGGAGCACCTTCAATGGCAGCGGTTGCGGCAATGGCCACAACGGTCGGGTCGTCACCTGCCAGTTCGGGGTGGCCCAGTGCCAGGTTGCGCACTTCGATCTTGTCATGGCTGTCGCGCTTGTAGCCTTCGACGATCACCAGGTCGCAAGGTGAAAGGCGGGCCAGCACGTCGGCGAGCGATGGTTCGGCCTCGCCACGCAGTTCGTGGATGATGGCGGTACGCTCGCGCGAGATCACCGCCACTTCCGCAGCACCCGCCTTGCGGTGGCGGAAACTGTCGCGGCCCTCGTGGTCGATGTCGAAGGAATGATGGGCGTGCTTCACGGTGGAAACGCGCAGGCCCTCGGCGGTGAGGTGGCGCACCAGTCCCTCTACCAGGGTGGTCTTGCCGGCATTCTTGAAGCCCGCGACGCCGATCACCTTCATGTGCCGGCCCGCGCAATGGCCAGCGCCTGAGCGAGGTCTTCCGGCGTGTTGACGTTGAAGAAGGGATCATGGGGCAGGTCGCTCCAGACTACGCGCTCGGCCTCGGCAGCCGTGGCGAAATCCTGCACGCGCCGCAGCGTGCGCTCCTTCATGCGGCGCTCAAGGGCGGGAAGCAGGGCGACCGTCCAGATCCCTGTCAGGTAATGGGGCTGGCTGAGCGTCATGGCGATGGCCGCACCCTTGTGGGCGCCCGCTTCGGCAAGGCGCGGAACGAGGTCGAGCGGCAGGAAGGGCGTGTCAGACGGCACGGTGACGACGGCGGCAAAGCCTTCAGCGCTGGCGTGTTGCAGGGCCGCATGAATGCCCGCCAGCGGCGTGCCGACATTGACCAGCGTGTCAGCGATGACCGGATAGCCGAGGGCGGCAAATCTTTCACCTGCGCCATTGGCGTTGATGATCAGGGCATCGACCTGGAAGCGCAGGCGCGAGGCGACGCGCTCGATCAGCGGCACGCCGGCAATATCGAGCAGGGCCTTCTCGCGTCCCATGCGCGAGGAGGAGCCGCCGGCAATGATGGCACCGAGGATCTTCATGGCAGTTCAGGCAGCGACCGGGGCGTGGGGATAGGTGCGGTTCGGCGGGATTACCACCCGCACGGCATCGCCGAGCCTGACATCGCCTTCGCGCTCCACCCAGGCGGTGACGCCGCGCTTGTGCATGGCGGCCCGCACCACCTTGCGGCCGATGCCCGGATGATGCTCGTCCACCACTGCCGCTATCTGACTGCAGGGATAGTTCTCCATGTCGACGACAATCGTGGCGTTGGACGGAAACTGCAGGCGCGTCGATGGTGGCAGCAGGGTGAGGTCGGGGATGCCTTCGAGTACCATGTTGGCGCCGAACCAGCCGGGATCAATGGCGGCTATCTCCAGGCGTCCGGCCACCTCGCGCAGTTCCTCGGCGGAGAGGATCGTCACCTGGCGGACATTGCGGATGTCGATGCCGCGCTCATACAGCGTCTTGGTGCGGGTATCGGACTTGCGGGTGGGACCTGCATGGCAGTCGCCTTGCGGGCCGTCGAAGGTCAGGGTGAGAGCATCCGCCGGGGCCTTCACGAAGCCGTGCTCCCGCGAGGGGCGCTGCAGGAGCATGGCCACGCGGCCGGTGATGGGCAGGACATTGAGCAGGGTCATCTGGTCACTCCAGCCGCGAAGCCCTATACGACAGCGCTATGGACGGCAACCACCCGGAGAACGAACTTGATGTAACAGGGTTAGCATGCCCGCTGCCCGTTCTGAAGGCGGGCAAGCGGCTCAGGGCCATGGGGCCGGGCGAAGTGCTGCGGGTCACGGCAAGCGATCCCATGGCGAAGATCGATCTGCCGCATTTCTGCAGCGAACAGGGCCACCAGCTTCTGGCGGCAGAGGAAGTCAACGGTGTTTTCATTTTCAGGATCAGGCGCAAATGAGTTTTGATTTCGGAGCCTTCAACAACTGGGGTGCATTGAAGATGGTGGCGGTGCGCAAGCCCGCCGACAGTTTCCATTCACAGGCCAAGATCGATGCCGAGTGGAAGGACCTCAACTATCACTCAAAACCGAATCTCAAGAAGAGCATCGCGGAGTTCGATGCCGTGGAGAAGCTGCTGCAGGCGGCGGGCGCCGAGGTGATCGAACTTCCGCCGGCGCAAGGGCTGACGCTCGATTCGATCTATACCCATGACGCGCTGGTGGTGACGCCGCGTGGCCTCGTCAAGCCGCGAATGGGAAAGCCGCAGCGCCGCGAGGAGGCCGAGGTCAATGGCGCGGCGCTGGCCAAGCGCGGCATTCCGGTGGCGGGTGAAATCACCGGCGATGGCCAGGTCGAGGGCGGTGACCTTGTCTGGATCGACCGCAACACGCTGCTCGCCGGGGTGGGCTATCGCACCAACCGCGAAGGCGTCAGGCAACTGCAGGCGCTGTGCGGGCCGGACGTCGAGGTCAAGTGGTTCGACCTGCCGCATTACAAGGGCCGTTCGGACGTGTTCCACCTGATGAGCGTGCTGTCGCCACTCGACCGCGACCTTGCTGTCGTCTATCCGCCGCTGATGCCGGTGCGCCTTGTGCAGTTCCTCGAGGAGCGCGGCATTGCCTTCGTCGAGGTGCCGGAGAAGGAATTCCCGAGCATGGGCTGCAATGTGCTGGCGCTCGGTCCGCGCCATGCCATGATGGTCGACGGCAATCCCGAAACGCTGAAGCGGATGAAGGCGAAGGACGTTCGCGTCGAGGTGATCAGCGGTGCTGAAATCTGCCGCAAGGGTGAAGGTGGGCCGACCTGCATGACGCGACCCCTGGTACGCGGCTAGGAAAAAAGGCTTGACACCGTGCGGTGTTTAGGCCATATATTCCTACATTCCACACTTGGGTTAAATTCAGAACAGCGCCTTGACCTTGTCGGAAAAACCGACGGTCACGGTGCCGTCCTCATGCTCGATCAGGGGGCGCCTGATGAGCGAGGGATGCCTGACGGCGAGCGCCACGGCCCTGGCCTCGGTAAGGTCAGCGGTTTCAGCGGGATCAAGCCCGCGCCAGGTGTAGCCGGCGCGGTTCACGAGCTTCTCCCAGCCGCCGAGGGCCTTTGACCAGCGGGCCACCTGCTCCTTGGTCGGGGGTGTTTCCTTGTGGTCGGTGAAGGTGAGTTTCACCTTCTTCTGGGCCAGGAACTTCAGGGCGTTCTGGCAGGTCGTGCATTTCTTCAGGCCATAGGCTTTCATGGGTCACCCCGGTGATCGAGTGAAAGGGTCTTGTCGGCGAAGGCGGCGGCGCCACCCGACAGCTGGTCGGTAAAGGCCTTGAACAGGCCCTCGATGGCTTCCTTGGGAATGTCCCGGAC
>CAZUKI010000057.1:0-1239 GCA_964620785.1 uncultured Aestuariivirga sp. | reverse complement strand
TCGATGGACAGCCAGTTGCGAACGTCGAGGGATTTCGTGGTGGCGTCGAAAAGGCCGGTGTTGAACAGGCGTTCGGCCGTCGCCTCGCCGCGATGGGTAGTGAGCAGGCGGGCAGAGGGATTGAGCTTCCGCATCCTGGCGATGATGGCGAAGAGCATGTCCTCGCCCTCGCGGCCAGTGAGCAGATCGAGCTTGGTGAGGACGATGCGGTCGGCGACGGCGACCTGTTTCACGGCTTCGGGATGGGCATCGAGGGTTGCCATGCCGTTCAGGCCATCAACGACGGTGATGACGCCCTCGAGGCGGGTGCGGGCGAGAAGCCTGTCGTCGCGCATCAGGGCGTGAAGCACGGGGGCCGGATCGGCAAGGCCCGTAGTTTCAATGATGATGCGATCAAAGGCCTTGAGGCTGCCCGCGGCCCTCCGGTCGAGAAGGCTGTTCAGGGTGTCGATGAGGTCACCGCGGATGGTGCAGCAGAGGCAGCCCGAAGACAATTCGACAACCGTCTCGTCGCTCTTTTCGACAAGCAGGTGATCGATGCCGACTTCGCCGAATTCATTGATGACGACGCAGGCGTTGGCGAGGAAGGGATCCTTGAGCAGCGCATTGAGCAGCGAGGTCTTGCCGGCCCCGAGAAAGCCGGTGATGACCGAGACGGGGATCAGGGCGGGGCCGCTCATGCCTTCCTCCTCATGCGTGCTTCTGGCCATTGAGCGTCACGGCAAAGAGGGCGCCGATCACCATGGCAGCACCCGCGGCATGAAGGGGTGTCAGCGTCTCGCCGAGGGCGACAAAGGCAATGAGGGTGGTCATGACCGGTTCCAGATTGAAGTAAGGTATCACACGCGAGGCCGGTGCCGCCCTCACCGACGACATCTGGAGAAAATATCCGGCACAATAGGCAAGGCCGAGACCCAACGTCGTGGCCAGCACGAGCCAGGACTGGCCCGACTGCAAGAGCTCGAACCTGCCGTGGCTGGCAAGTGCTATGGCTGCGACGACAGGCAGGATCGTCATGTGGACCGTGGCCCCAAGGGCAAGCGGGTTCATGTGCCTTCCAAGCGCCCGGCCGCTGTAGAACTGCAGGGCGCAACCGAGAGCTGCCATGGCAGCCAATGCGATGCCAAGACCGCTCACCTCGCGGAAGGATGGCGCAAGGGCAAGTGCCAGCCCTGCGAAGGCCACGGCGGCAAGGCCCGCTTCCACGGCCGACAGGCTGCGGCCTTCGACGAGCGGCGA
>CAZUKI010000056.1:7874-13371 GCA_964620785.1 uncultured Aestuariivirga sp. | reverse complement strand
GAGCGCTGCTGGGTGTGGCATCGCGCACGATGGCTTCGACGAAGTAACTCCACCGTTTGACGCTATTCGGCTTGGCCTTGGCGAGGACAGCTTTGACCGAGGGCGCGATCTGGGTTTTGAAATCGTAGCCTTGCTGCACGAGTTGCCAGATGGGAGCGATTACCGGATCGGCGTTGATGGGGTGGTTGCTGACGCCTGGGATTGACCGGAGGGCCTTGTCGAGAATTTCAAATTCGTCACCACCGCCCCCCTTGGGGGGTAGGGGGGAGTCTATTGTGGATGTGGTTGTGGTTGTGGTTGTGGATGCTAGAGTAGTGTCACCATTTTGCTTGAGTGGTTGCTTTGGGTTTGCTTCTGGCACTTCGTTAGCGTTGCTATCCTGATTGTCCTTTGTTTTCTGGCTCTTAGCCTTTCCGCCCTTTCTTCCTGCCTCTCTTCTCTTCTCAAAAATGTGCTTTCCCTTCAAAAATTCCTCGCGTTGGCGCTTCTGAAACAGCCGCCCGCGCTGCTCCGAAAAGAACTCCGCCAGAAGCGGTGCTACGATTTTGTCAAAGGTTTGCTTGTCCACCCGCAGCATCCGCGAAATCCAATTCGGATCGTTCGGAATGGTGCAATCCGGCTGCCGCCAGCACAGGCGCAGGAGACGGTTGTAGGCACCGTCCTCCTCGAGAGTGAGGTGGGGCGTAGCAGCCTCATAGTCGTCAACGTACAGGGGCATGAAATGCAATTCAGCCATGTGCTTCCCCCAAATTTCGGACCACCGCGCAGCCCATATCACAGTACAATTCGACCATTCCGGTGGGCCCGCCGCGATGCTTCTCGATCAGCAGTTCAAGCCGGTTCTTGACCCGCGCCAGCTTTTCCTCGCGCTTCATTTCCTTGTCGGGATCGTCCTCTTTGCGCTGCAGGTAGTATTCCGGCCGGTAGGGCATCATCACCACATCGGCGTCCTGCTCGATGGCCCCAGACCACCGCAAATCGGCCAGGGTTGGCCTCTTGTCCTCCCGGCCTTCAACAGCACGGGACAGCTGCGCAAGCGCAACCACGGCGCAATTCATGTCCTTGGCGAGCCTCTTGAGGTCGTTCGACACGTCCTCCGTCTGCGCCACCTTGTTGCCGCCGAATGACTGGCTGGCCCGAAGCAAGCCAAGATGGTCGATCGCTATGACTTCAAGCCGCCTGCCGTCCGCTTCGAGGCGCTGGGCATACTGCTGAGCCCTCGAACGCACCGCGGCCACCGTCAAGCCCTGCCGGTCGTCAATGTAGAAGGGCAGGGAATTGAAAAGGCTCGACACGGCAAGGACGTGTTCAAACTTCTCCCGAAAACCAGACCGGGCCACCGCAAGGATGCTGATGTCCCGATATTCGACGCGCCGGTTGTGGTCATAGGCCAGGTCGCAAAGCGCCATTTCTGACAACTCTTCCTTGCCCATTTCCAGCGAGAACAGCATCACGCCATGGCCCTTGAGCGCCGTGCGCAGCAGTGACGAGAGCGCCATTGTGGTCTTGCCCATGCCAGGACGGCCGGCGATGACGTAAAGGCGCTTGCGCCGCCAGCCGCCAATCATGCGCGCCAGATCCGAAATGCCGCACGACGCGAAATCTCGAGGCGCGTGGCCCTGCTGGTACGCATCGTTCACGTCATTCAGCACCTGACCTACGGTTTCGCCCAGCTGTTCCGGCCCGCCGCCCTGTTCCAGATGCGCCGTCTTGAGGCGGGTGATTTCGCCGGCGAGCCGCTGCGCTTCCTCCGTCTGGTTGCCCGCAAACACAGCCTTCTCAAGCTGCACTTCCAGATGGTTGACCTTGACCTGCCGTGCCGCACCCTCAAGTGCGATGGCTGGAAACGCATGAACCATGCACTTGGCGATCAAGCCCGAAGGCGTCAGGCCAATATCCGCCAGGTTCCAAGCATCAGGTGCCAATTCTCCGATAATCCAGTTGATGAGCGGAAACTGCTGCAGCCCTTGCTTGCTCCCCTGCAGGAAGAGCCAATACAGGCGCGCCATCGTGTGATCCTGGAAGTCCTCCAGCCCCACAATCTGCTCGACCAGTGCCGCCGAAATTGCGTTCGGATAGGCCAGCAATGTGCCCACGAAATCGCGCTCCGCCTCGAAGCGGAATTGGCCTGGATCAACTGCCTCAATTTGCTTGCTGTGCGCGTTCACGCCTCGACCTCTTTGATTTCCGACATGCTCTCGACGAGAAACGAGTAGCCCTTTCCCCAATGCGTCACGATCTGCACGCCGATGGGCTCGAGCTTCTTCCTGATCTTGCAGACATAGACGTCGATGATCTTGATTTCCGGGGGGGAGTCCGGGTTCAACTGGTAGAGCCAATCCATCATCTGCTCTTTCGACACGACGCGCGGGCGCATGTCGTAGAGGCGCGCGAACACTTCAAATTCCGCTCCTGTCAGCGGAACAATTCGATCCCCACGGCCAATCATGCCGCGGTCGCGCATCATCCACACCACATCGCCTTTCAGCGTTCCTCCGCACAGTGGGCAGCAACCAGTCATTTCAGCCCCCTCAGATGCGCATTTACCATGCGGGTGATGATGAACTGCGGCGGATTGCGCGTTTGCGCGAACTCAATTTCGGCGTCTCGAACGGCGTCCTTGAGGCTGAAACTGTCCATGGCGTCGAGGAGTCGCGTGGGTTCTGCCAGCAACTCCGGCTTGGTCAGGAGCGCCTTGGCGATGCCATTGACGGTCGCCCCTGTGATGAGGCCGTTGTTGCCATCGCCGGTTTCCGTGATGCACTGCAGCGCCAGGATAAGAAGATCCCGGCCATAGACGCGAAGCGCACGCCGCAGCGGGTTCACCGAACGGGTTTCGCCCTTTCCGAAACTGCGTTGCGACGTGATGGTGACGCCGGCGACGTCCAGCACGGCTTGAAGCGTGGTAGCTTCCTCGTCACCTGCCGCAAGCTGGGCGCGGTAGATGTCCTGCTGCGACATGGGCGTCACCATGCCGTTGATGGCCGCGAAGGCTCCAGCTGCTTCGCTCAGGGTGCATTGCAGGATGTAGACCGGGACTTCCTTGATGCCCCGCGCTTTCGCAGCAGCAGTGCGGTGCTGGCCATCCACCAGTGAAATCGTGCCGTCCTCGTTCTCGACGCCGATCGCCGGCACGAAGCGGCGCCAGTCGAACTTGGCGGCAATCCGTATCGCCATGCGCGCCGAATTTCTGGTCATGCTGCGCTGGTAGGAAAGGTCGATCCGCAGGCGGTCGATTGCAACTTGGGCCAACCGCCCTGGCGTACCGGCTACTGGCTGCAGCTCGTCGCTCACGTCGAGGCGGGGGATGGGAAGGATTCTCATGCCGAATACCCCGCAGCGTGTGGGCTGTTTTGGCGCTTCCTTCCGGCCCCGCGCCTTGCTCCGCCATGCGGCGGATGAACGACATCAAGGCCAAAGTGGCTTGACAGTATCTCGCGGCATACCGCGGCGACCGTGACGCCCTGGTCGTTCGCAACTTCAAGCAGCGCATTGTGGAGTGCGCGCGAACACGCGATGCCAAAACTTACTCCCTGCGAGGTCTGCCTGCTCATGCAACCCTCCCAAGCCAGCGCATGTCGCGGCCTTTGCGGCTATGGTCCCAGATGAACCAGGCGTGGTTCTGGGAGGGACCGGATTTCGATTGCGGCAGGTTTGTCCAACGGATGCGCTCAGTCAGCGTCAGCTTGGTCACATGGCCGGGAAAGTCCTCGAACAGGTCGCGCCTGGTCTTGGCCGCGTCCCAGTCAACCGGCAGCAGCATGGCGACACGGCCACGGTTGAGTTGGGTGATTTCGACGGCAACCCGCACGAACTGCTCGGCGAGCCTGCCTTGCTGGCCGTAGGGCGGATTGGTGACGATAGCGAAGGGGCCTTCCTCGGGCAGGGCCGATGCCTCCACCTTTCCATCGAGAAAATCTCGGCTGATGCCTCCCATGCCAAACTTGGGATTGATGTCAGTGCCGATTACTTCGCAGAAGCCGGTGGCGCTGATCACCTTGCAGATTGCGCCATGGCCGCAGGCAGGCTCCCATATCTTGCCGTACATCGGCATGACTGCGCACAGGCTTTCCGCCACCCATTCGGGTGTCATGTATTCGTCGGCACCCTGGCGGACGAAGCCTGATGAACGCTGGCTCATGGCGCCGGCACCTGCATCTGCTTGCGGTAGTGCGCCGCGCGGGAAATCTGCTTCTTGCCGATGTGCGGCCGATAGCGCGACCTGGGATAGTACCGATTGTCAATCCTGATCGATTTCCGCTGGCCGTCTGCTTCGAAAGAAATCGAACGCATGATGTTTTCGGTCTGCCGAACCGTCAAAAACCCGGACGGAGCGGCGATGTAGGCAGCTTCGCGTGCGAAACTGTTAAGCAGCGCCATTGCGGCATAGCGGCCAAAGTTAAGGGCGCTGACGATCTGTGTCATGAGTGAATGCCTCGCTTGTGGTCGATGTCGAGTTGAGCGCGCGAATGCAGCGCGTTGGTTTTGAGCCGGTAGCCCTTGTCCAGCGCGAACAGCGCGTAATCGAGAATGCCAAGGGCTTCGGCCTCGTCGTGATGGGTGCAGAACCAGTTGCGTTCCGCCGCGCGCCTGAGCGCAAGGTTCTTCCAGTACTTGCTGTCCGACTTGAAATCCTTCGGCTTCCGGTTCAGGCCCAAGAAGCGCATCCGCCAGTCGTCGATGTTGATTTCGTTGACGGCAATCCCGCGGTCGTCAGCCCACTGCAGCGCCACACCCGAAAGCATCAGCTGCGCCTGTGTGCCATTCCATTGGAAGTTCATGCCGCCATTGCGGTTGTCCACGAACACTTGTTCGATCACCAAGGCCGTCAGCGCCGTGCCCTTTTCGTCGAGAAACTTGCGGAAGTTCGAGAGGTTCTTGCCTTCCGTGCCTTTGCCCCAATTCACCGTCTCGAACGTGCCCCACTGCGGACGCGGCCAGTCAGGACCGCCTAGGGCCCAGCCGGTGCGGTGCATGGCGATGTCGAGGGCGAGGACGCAAGTCATGCGGTTGCCTCCGCAAGCAACGGAACTTTGCCGTTGATCCTCTGCTCGGCCATGGCGGCGTATTCGGGATTGAGTTCGATCAGGATGGCGTTGCGGCTGAGGCCATCCGCGACGAGGCCGGTTGTCCCAGCACCACCGAAGGGATCGAGAACCGTGCCTCCTTTCGTGCAGCCGGCAAGAATGCAGGGTTCAATCAAATTTGGCGGGAAGGTCGCAAAATGCGCGTCCTTGAAGGGCCGGGTGGCCACCGTCCAGACCGAGCGCTTGTTGCGTGTCTCACGCGCGCCGATCCTGTGCAGGCTTCCGGTGATGTTGGCGTTTTCACCTGGCCGAGAGTTGGAAATGATCTGCTCTCGGGTGTTGCCAGGACCACGCGGAAAGACCGACACTTCCGCAATTGCGCCCTGATCGAAGTGGTATCGCTCCGATTTTGAGAGCAGGAAGATATACTCGTGCGCCTTGGTGCAGCGGTCAGTGACGCTTTCCGGCAT
>CAZUKI010000056.1:0-7774 GCA_964620785.1 uncultured Aestuariivirga sp. | reverse complement strand
CTGTCGCCCAGGTTCAGCCACAGCGTGCCATCATCACGCAGCACGCGGCGCACCTCGCGGAACACCGCCACAAGTTCATCGACAAAGGCCTCCGGCGTTGCTTCGAGGCCGATTTGTCCATCCACCCCATAGTCGCGCAGCCCGAAATATGGCGGCGACGTCACGCAGCAATGCACGGACTGGCCTGGCATTGTCGCCAGCACGTCCCTGCAATCTCCGTGGTGGATGGTGACGGTCATGTCGCCTCGTTCTGGTCCCGAGGTGCCAGGTCCTTGCAGTAGGGGCAGAGATAGGCGTGCAGTCCAGCCGTGCGCGGACGCTTTCCCTCCGCCATCAGCCGTTTCACGCGATAGGCGTCCTTGGCGGAGGAATAGCCTATCTTCCGGCACTTCATGCGGGTGGGCTTGATCTTCATCGGATCAGTTCACCGTTTCACCGGTATCGGTTTTCGGCACCGACTTCGCGGCCTTCTCGGCTTTCTTCTTGGCCAGGGCCTCGGCCTTTTCGGCCTTCTGCTTTTCCTCGGCAGCCATGGCCTCGTTGTGCGCCTGGAACTGTTCGGCCAGCACGCGCTGGCCTTCATGCCATCCGCGCAGGTGTTCTTGTCCAAGGTCAGATTCGGGAGAGTAGGCCTGGTCGTCTGGGCTGAGGCCCATAAGGCCCCTGATCCGCCCCGTCATGAACGCCTTGTCGTTGGCGTCGGCAGCATTTCCGCCGCCCGTGAAGAAATCCACCTGCGTGCCCTTCGGCACCAAAGCGAAGGCTTTGCCGAAGTGAAGCAATTCGTCGATGAACGCGGCGATGGCCTTCTCGGGATTGTCCTTCGCCCGCAGCTTGGTCATTACGTCGAAGATTTCCATCGACACGCCGGTGTTGTCGAACTGCTTGCGTAGCGTTCTGACCACCTTTGTTGCGGCCTTCTGGACCTTCTGCGCTTCGGCAATCTTGCCGGAAAAGTAGATGATCTGGTCGAGCGCGACGAAGCGATTGTCGGCAGCAGTTTTGTCGGGCAGAACGCGGTCAGCGTCCTTGCCCGGTGCTTTCAGGGCGACTGGCATTTGGATTTTCCTTTGGGTTGCTACTGGAGAGTTTCGCGGAGACGGCTCTTGAGAGCCTCGACCTCAGCCGCCAGATCCGCACATTGAGATAGATCAGCGTTGCCCACCGCCTGAGCGCGATGAAGCTGTTCTTCCATTTTGGCCAACTCGGATTCGAGATAGGCGGCGTAGCCTCGCCAAAGGGTGTGCCAGACTCCGACCGTGACGTCCTTCGGACGCCGGGAAGGCTGGAAGAACCGTTTAACTTGCCAGGGACTGAGCCTGCAGTCTCTGGCGATTTTTCGTATTGCCGCATCCGTTCCACCCAACTGGCCACGTCTCGAAAAAACCAGTTGCGTGACGAGGCCGATGGCCTGGTCAACTGCGGACGACCTCATGTCCGAAAACTGGTTCAACTCGTAACTCCACCTCACACACACAAACGGCCATGGACCTCCCATGGCCGAAAACTCACATGCCCCTGGCGGGGCGCTCGGAAACTTGCCTTTGCCGGCGGGCCGCTGGCGGCGGATTGCTCGCCATGTATTCCCGCATCTTGCTGACTTTCGTTGTCGTGAGCGGACGGCCCTGCTTCATCCGAATCACCGCGGCACGGTCGTTGACCGTGACAATCCCGAACCTGGTCGGTGCCATTCCGGTTGCCGTCAGATAGGCGTCCACTTCGTCAACCAACTTTCTCAATTCGCTGTCCATGGGGCGAATGTCATAGTTGTCTATAGCCAACCTGTCAATTGGCTATCTCTGACGTGAAACAATTAGAGAACACCCTACGATGGCCTATGGCAAAGATTTGGTTGGAAAAACTCAAGGAAGTCATGACGGAACGCGGGCTGGGCACGAAGACCCTCAGCCGCACCGCTGGCCTGAGCGAAACCTATGTGTGGGAACTGTTCAATCGGGACATGGACCCCACGGTCGGCAAAATGACTCAGCTGGCCGACGCGCTTGGATTGCCGATTTCCCATTTTTTTGGAGACGAGCCTTTGCCATGGCCAACCGTCCGTGTCGTCGGCTTCGCAGCTGGTGGGGAAGAGTGGCAACCACTCGATGATGGAGAGGAACTTCCGACCGTTGATATGACCTCTCTGGACATGGGAGCCGACCCGATTGCCTTCCGCGTGAAGGGCCACAGCATGTCGCCGGTGTTCAGGAATGGTGACGATTTGATCTGCGACCGGCAGCGTGGATCCGACATCATCCGGGCCCTGAATCAGGATTGCGTCGTGAAAACCGCCGACCGGCGCTACTTCGTGAAGCATTTGATGCGCGGCACAAACCGCAACACCTATCGTCTCAGGTCTTACAATCCCTCCTTCGAGGACATCGACAATGTGGCCCTGGAATGGGCAGCACCCGTCATTTGGATAAAGAGGAAGGCATGAGACAAGTCATTGTTCTGGCATTGCTTCTATCGGGCTGCGTGGCGGACAAGAATGTCCCAACCTATGCCGTGTCCCCAGGTCTGGCGAAAGCGATCGACGAGCGCGACGACCAGAAGTGCAGGGGCTTCGGCACAGCCCCCGGTTCTGAGGCTTATGCGAATTGCAGGCTCAAGTTGCAAGAGTTCGCACGCCAGGATGCCGCAGTGCAACAGGGATGGGAACGGCAGGTTGCAGCTGCTCAACAAGCCGAGGACGAAGAGGCCATGCGCCGCCTGTTCGCCGCGAAGCCAATAAAGGTCACGATGCCGCAGACCGTCAGGACCAATTGCGTCTCCCAACCTGGTGTCGGCAACACCATCACGACCGAATGTGAGCGCCGGACCCCGGTTCAAATCCAATGAAGAGGGCGCTCCCCTATGTGCTGGTAGCTGCCGGCGCGTTCTTCCTTGGAGACGCCAGGGGCTATTCCGCCGCCCAGGCGCGCTTCCATGCCGTCACGGCCACCTTCCTTGGTGACGAACGGCTCCTGCCTACCTGCGAAACGGCATGGCGGGATGCCGAAAGCCGTCCAGACTTCGATTTGAGCCGCGACCCCTACGCCGAGTAGGGAATTAGCGAGCGTTGGCTATTTCCAACTTTTAAGTTGACTGGTTGGCTAAACCCAACTATGTAAACCTCCAAGCAATGGAGGTCCGTCATGTCAACCAATTCAGATGTCAGCAACGTCCGCCCCCCGCGACGTCATGCTGGCCTCGTCGGAAGCGCCTTTCTTTCCTCCCTGGACCGAGGCGCTTCCGACCCTGATCCCAAGCGCGCAGCGATCCACAAGGCGATCATCAATGCCTTCGAGCGCAAGCGCTTCGCCCGCACCCCGGATGTCTTTGAAGAAGCGGATGCCAGCCTGACCAAACTGTGCCTGCAACTGGTCGACATCGCGGCGAAGCCGCAGGGCCGTGTGCCGAGCGTGGAGGCATAGCCATGTCACAGACGCAGAAAATCGAGACGTATGGCGGCTTCCCCATCTTCCGCGATCCGGTGGATGGCTATTACTGGGAGAATGGCCCCGATAGCGATGGCTACTTCGAAACCATCGAAGAAGCGCGGGAATCAATCGACAGCTACAACGCATCGTTCGCAGACGACGATCAGGTTGACCGCGCAGATGCGTTGGAATGCGCCCTCAGTCCACACGGCCCCTGGGGGCAGCCATGACCCGCTTTGCATTCACGGACCCCGAGGTCCGCAGGATTTCAACCGAGTTGGACGGCACCTTCCGCCGCATGGTCGCCATCGAGGCGCGCTGCCGGCTGTCCATCCTCACAACCCAGGAGGCCGATCATGAAGTAGCGCGTCATCATCTTTCAACACAACCCGCGGCTGGTCCCAGTCCCATGGCACCAGCCGCACCCGCCATCACCATGAGTTCGATCCTCGAAGGCATCAGGAGGGCACCGCTGTGACCACAAGCGAAATCGTCGACATCGACAGCCGCCGCTATCCGTCTCTCTCACTGGACGCTGACGGAGGCAAGGGCGACATCCTGCTCACAGTCCTGGTCAAGCGCATCGAGGGCACGTTCAAAGCCTACGCCGCCTTGGTGCCCGACAATTCTCGCGAGGATCCTCACTACAAGCGAACAGCACCCTGGGTGCTGCAGCACGGCAACGCGCTGCGCGAGGACGAGGCCGCGCGCCTGTTTCACTATTGCCGAGGGAACTACGCCACATGAGCAAGCAGCCAGAAACCTACGCCGATATCGAGGCGATGCTGTTCGCTAACATGCGCCAGAAGGGCAGGGATGGGGACGCCGATGATCGCATCAGCGCTCGCATCCAGGCCGGCATCATGTATGCGATGATTGCCGAACTTCTCAGCAATGGCCCCATGTTCAACAGGGTGGAGGTCTTGAGCGGCGCTGCCAACGGCATTGCTGCGGGCATCCGATCAATTCTGCAGAACCTTGACTTGAACGACGGAGCGGAGAGTGACGCGCTCTTCCTGGGGGCAATAGCCGGATACCTGGCCGACAGCGCCGGAAAGACGCTGCCCTATATTGCCACCGTTTCGGCGGCGGGATCGGGCCGCGCATGAGCAAGCCGACACCCCAAGACGCGCTCTATGCCTGGCACGCCAATGCGCTGCTTACAGACGTGGAGCGCGACGACCGATACCCGACGACTGACGAACCACAGTGCGGTTGGTTCCAGCGCCGCCTGGTGAAGGACGGAATCATGGTGCCGGCGCGGATCTGGATGGACCAGTCCACGGATGATGAAGGCGACTTGGTCGCTGACGAAGTCCTGCGCTGCGAGGTCAACGGCGAGTACGCCAAGCCCGAGGACCAATGGACCTGGCTTTGCGGCAACCCGATCAGGGAGTCCGATTTTCACTACATGATGGCGCGCAAGGCCTTTGCCGAAGAACACGCGCCTCATGAGCCAGCCGCCAATCCACGCCAGCCGATCAATTGGCTCGACGTGCCCACCCCGACCTTTGGAAGGACGAAACCATGAACGCATTTGAAACCACAGCCGCCGCCCCCGATGATCCACGTCTCGGCATTGGTGGCAACAACCCGCCGCCGCCGTTGGTGCGGGAGTTGCAGGAGCGCAATGCCCATCTGTTCGCGCAGTTCGTCGAATTGAGCGATGCCGCACTGCGGGTGCCAAACAAGATCGAGGACGACGAGACGCACAGAGACGTTATCGAGTTGTCGAAGAAAATGCGGGTTGCGCTCGCCCAGGCGGAAAGCACTCGCAAGATCGAGGTCGAGCCATTCAAGCAGAAGGTCGATGAAGTGAACGGCGTGTTCAAGTCACGCATCGACGAATTGAAGAAGGTGCGCGAGCGGATCGACAAGCTGCACGAGGACTATTCCCTCGCAAAAGCCGCCGCCGAAAAGCGCAGGCTGGAAGAAGAGGCCGAGAAGCGCCGGCTGGAAGCCGAACGCCTGCAGCGCGAGGCTGAGGAAGCCGAACGCAAGCGGATCGAGGCCCAGAGGGCGCGCGAAGAGGAAGAACGCAAGGCCCGCGAAGCCGAGGAAGCCAGGCTCAAGGCGATCAAGGAGAAGGAAGAGGCCGAGCGCCGTGCCGAGAAAGAACGGCAGGAAGCAGCACGGCTTGCCGAGGAACGCCGGCAGGCTGAGGCAGCCGAGAAGGAGCGCCGTCGCGCCGCCGCTGAACAGAAGGCAAAGGACGAGGCCGATGCCGTGGCTCGCAAAGAGCAGGAGGCGAAGGACCGCGCGGCCTATGAGGCGCGCATGGCGGAAAACCGCAGGCTCGAGGAAGAGGCAAAGGCCCGCCGCAAGGCAGAAGAGGACGCCGCCGCCGAGGCCCGCGCGAAGGCCGAAGCGGAGCGCAAGAAGCTGCGCGAGGCCGAGGAAGCTGCAGCTGCATCGAAGCGCGAGGAAAAGTCTCTTGGCCGCGACAGCCGCGATGCACTGGATGCGGCCGTGCGCCAGGACAAGCAGGCGAACCGCATTGAGGAAAAGGTCAAGGGCCCAGAAGCAGACCTTGCCCGATCCCGTTCCGAACATGGCGCGGTCGGCACGCTGACCCGCCGTTGGGAATGCCGCCTGGTTGACCGCAGCAAGATCGACACAGCCGCGATTCTCAAGTTGTTCCCGTTCATCAACGAGGACGCGATTTCCGCCGCTGGCTTCAAGTGGATGATGGCCCAGGCGCAGGAGAACCGGAGCCTGCCAGGCTTCGTCATGGAAGAAATCACGGTCGGCACAGTGCGCTGACCCCAACCCAAGGAGAACGAAACGATGTCAGGAAACACACAAGTCGCACCGGCAGACAATCATTACCAGTTGCCGACCGATGGCATGGCACCCGGCCTCGCCATCATGTTCAACGACCGCCTCTATAGCCGGTGCCGGGATATGGCAATGGATATGTCGAAAGCAGATGGCTTCACGCCGAAGCATTTGCTGGGCAAGCCCTATGCCTGCTTTGCGGTTCTGACCCGCGCCATCACATGGAAACTGGATCCGCTCGCCGTCGCTCAATCGACCTATCAGACACCGAACGGAAACATCGGCTACGAGGGAAAACTCGTCCAAGCCATCCTCGAAAACTCAGGAAAGTTCGAAGGGCCGATCAGATTCGAGCATATCGGTGATTGGTCGAAAATTCGCGGCAAGTGGAAAAAGGGCCAGAGCCAGCGCGGCAACACCATTCCGGTGCAGGGATGGGACGACAAGGACGAAGATGGCCTTGGCGTCAAGGTGAGCGGCAAGGTCAAGGGCGAGTTGGAACCGCGCGAATTTGTGATGTGGTTGCGCGAATGCTTTCCACGCAACTCGACACTGTGGCCGATCCGCCCGGAACAGCAGATTTGCTACACGGCAGTGCGTGCTTTCGGCAACATTGCCGCCGCTGGCCTTCTCATGGGCGTTCCTTTCTCGACTGATTACGACGAACAACCCATGACGGACGTGACGCCGGCAGCGCGCCCGCGCCGCGAAGAGTTCAAGGACGCCGATCCCGTCAAGGACGTTCAGGACATCGAGACGCAGGCGGAAACCTCGACCGTAGCGGACGAAACAGAAACCGATGATGAAGGCGAGTTTGGAGCCTTCGAGGCCCGCGAAGCTGGCCGCAAAGCCCGCGACGAGGGCGTTGGCCTCAAGGATATTCCAGCCAACATCACCCAGTTGAAACTGGATGAAGCATGGCAAGACGGCTGGCGCGACCGTGACGAGGAAATCACCGAAAAGGCCAATGCCCTCAAGAAGGCAAAGGAGGGCGAATGACCCCGCTCTTCATCGCTCCCGCCATCGCGCTCGCCGTGGTGTTCGGCCTCTTGTGCTTTGTCGAGCATTGCCGCCGCCGCAATGCCGATCCCATGGCGGACGCAGCTGCACCTGGCACAGAACCAGATCCGCGCTGCCTGACAGAAATCCAGCGGCACAACGCCCGTTTCACGATCTGACACAGGAAGGAGAACGACAATGCACGTCAACGACTATGACCAGGTTGCACGGCTCATGACGGAGGTTGCCTCACTGCAGGGCCGCGTCCTGAGCATCGAAACCCTGCCACTGGAATTGAATACGCCCAACCGCAGTTCGACTGGCCCGCAGGATGCCTATACGCCTCTGGAATGCGTCATGGGCTTTGAAACCGCCGAACTTGAGCGCGTGGTGCGGCTTGCCATCGTCAAGGAACTGCAATCCCGGCACGCCGACTGCATCAAGCAACTCAAAGCCCTGGGCGTGGTGTTCGAGAAGCCGAAGAAGGAGACGCAGCCGACCGCCGAGCAATCAGCACAGGAGGGACAGAACGTCATTGAACTCCGCCCCCCAGCCTCGGGGAAGCGCCGCAAGAC
>CAZUKI010000055.1:12062-13417 GCA_964620785.1 uncultured Aestuariivirga sp. | reverse complement strand
GAAATCGAAGCCTGCAAGCTTGGCAGGGATTGCGATGCCATCCTTCTTGATTTTCACGGCGAAGCCAGTTCCGAGAAGATGGCGATGGGGCATTTCTGCGATGGCCGGGCCTCGCTCGTGGTTGGCACGCATACGCATACGCCAACTGCTGATCACATGATCCTTTCCGGCGGCACGGGCTACATGACCGATGCCGGCATGACGGGTGACTATGACTCGGTGATCGGCATGGACAAGGCCGAGCCGCTGCAGCGTTTCCTGCGCAAGCTGCCGATCGAACGCATGAGGCCGGGCGAGGGCGAGGCGACAGTTTGCGGCGTGGCAGTCGAGACCGATGATACCACAGGCCTTGCCGTGAAGATTGCGCCGGTCCGCATTGGCGGCAGGCTTTCGCAGGCCGACGTTCCGTTCTGGTGAGTTGTCATGCTTGACGTCATCGTCGTCGGCGCTGGTGCGGCCGGGGTCGGCGCAGGGCTTGCCCTGCTGCGGCAGGGCAAGGACTTCCTCATTCTCGAGGCAAAGGACCGGGTTGGCGGCCGGGCCCATTCCGATGCCCAAAGCCTTGGGCGAATCTGGGACCACGGTTGCCACTGGTTTCATTCCGCTTCGATCAATCCGCTGCGCAAGATCGCGCTGAAACTCGGCCACCCGTTTGATGATGCGCCAAGGCCCTATGGCGAATGGCTGTGGCGTGATGGCGCGTTTGCCGATCCGCACCACTATGAAGCTGATCTCCAGTCTTTGGCGGAACGCATGAAGGCGCAATCTCGCGTATCCGGCGACACGGCATTGGCAGCGCTCCTCGATGTGACTTCGCCCTGGCATGCGGCGATCCGGCACGACATGGCATTGACCTATTCGCAGGAGCCGGAAGAAATTTCAGTTGCTGACGGTAACGCCTTCAATGACACGGGTGAAAACACTCCGGTTGCGGGTGGCTACGGCAATCTTGTGGCGCGTCTGGCCCGTTTGCTGCCGATCCGCCTGTCGCTGCCGGTCACGGCTGTCACTGTCACGGCAAATGCCGTGCGCGTGGCGACGGCAGAGGGCGAACTCGAAGCCCGGCAGGTGATCGTGGCGGTGCCGCAGCGCGTTCTGGAGCGCGGCCTCATCAGGTTTTCACCGCGCCTGCCGCAAGACATCACAGAAGCAATCGAGAACCTGCCTATGGGCTGGTTTGAAAAGGCTGGCTTTGCTTTCGATGCGCCGGTGTTCGGCGACAAGGAAGATTCTGGTGTCGAGATCCTGGCGCGGATTGCTGGCGAGGACTGGCCAACTCCGGTGCAGATTTCCCCTGGGCTTAAGCCAATTGCCATTTGCCACATCGCCGGCCACAGGGCCCGCGATCTTGCGGC
>CAZUKI010000055.1:7801-11962 GCA_964620785.1 uncultured Aestuariivirga sp. | reverse complement strand
ACGTCTTACCGGTGGCGGACGAAGGCCGGAAGCGGCGTTGCTGCTTCGACGCCGACAGCACCCTTCAACTTGTTGATGAGTTGGGTGGCGCGGGAGAGATGGAGGTTGGCTTCCGCGGCTTCGCGGTTCAGTTCGGCAATGCCGGCCAGTTCAAACTCCTGGGCAGCCGCCGCGCTGGTATCTGCAAGGGTGGCGATGGAGGCGAAGAGACGTCCGGGAGGTGCTGCTTCCGACAAGGGCCTGACCTTTCTCAAAGCAGTGGCACCTGCCACCCCCGCGGCTTCGCCGCCGAAGGTGAAACTCTCGATTGCCGGTTTTGCTGCCGCCGCCATGATCACTTACTCCACGCACACTCACTGACTTCCATTCATCGTGAATGACTAGCGTTAACACGAGGTTAAGCGACGCTTGTGTGGGCGTGCGTGGGGTGGCTATAAGCCGCCAAGATTACAGTTTGAGGACACAATGGCAGGCCATTCACAATTCAAGAACATCATGCACCGCAAGGGCAAGCAGGACGCCCAGCGGTCCAAGCTGTTTGCAAAGCTGGCGCGCGAAATCACCGTCGCCGCCAAGGCCGGCATTCCCGACCCCGACGCTAATTCACGGCTCCGCCTTGCCATCCAGAATGCCAGGGCCGAGAACCTGCCCAAGGACAATATCGAACGGGCGATCAAGAAGGCTTCGGGCGGCGATGCCGAGAGCTATGAGACCGTGCGCTATGAGGGCTATGGCCCGGGCGGCGTTGCGGTGATCGTCGAGGCACTGACCGACAACAGGGCGCGGACGGCGCCGGTCGTGCGTTCGCTCTTTTCCAAGTATGGCGGCAACCTTGGCGAAACCGGCTCTGTCTCCTTCATGTTCAACAGGGTTGGTGAGATCCTTTACCCGAAGGCGAAGGCCTCCGCCGACGCCATGCTGGAAGCGGCGATCGAGGCCGGTGCCGACGACGTCGCAAGTGAAGAGTCGCATGTGGTGACCTGTGCCTTCGAGAACATCGGTGAAGTGTCTTCGGCGCTGGCCAAGACCTTTGGCGAGGCCGAGACGGTGAAGATCGTCTGGAAGCCCAATGTGATGACGGCGCTCGATGCCGACAAGGCGGAAAGCCTGCTGAAGCTCGTCGATGCCCTGGACGAGGATGACGACGTGCAGACGGTTTTCAGCAATGCCGACATTCCTGATGACGTTTTGGCAAGGCTGACCGCCGCCTGATAGCGGCTGACTTTGATGCAAGCCCATGCCAGATTGCGGCATGGCCACACATCAACTTCATCCGACGATATTCCATACCACCATCGGCAGCCATGCTCCGGTGCTCACCGTTGCAAGCGGTGACATCGTCGTGGCGCAGACGCTCGATGCCCACGGCTTTGACGGCGAGGGTAGGCAGCGTGGCAACGAGCCCAACCCCATGACGGGGCCCATCGCCGTTACAGGGGCCGAGCCCGGCGACATTCTCGCCGTCGAGATCAAGCGCATCTCGCCGGTTTGCTCCACCGGTTGGACGCGCTCGGGACTGGCCTGGCATGTGGTGGATCCGTCCCTCGTGCGCGACATGCCTTCGCGCGACAAGACCATCTGGAGCGTCGATCGCAACCAGGGCCGGGTCTCGCTCGCCGAGCCTACGCGGGCACTGAAAAACTGGTCCATGGCAATCGATCCGATGATCGGCTGCTTCGGCGTTGCCCCCGAAAATGGCGAGGCACTGTCGACGGCAACCTGCGGTGCCCATGGCGGCAACATGGACTATCGCATGTTCCGGGCGGGAACGACCGTCTATTTCCCGGTGCATGCCGCCGGTGCACTGTTCTTTCTCGGTGACGCCCATGCCCTGCAGGGTGACGGCGAGATCGCCGGCACCGGAATCGAAATGCCCGCTGAAATCGAAGTGGAACTGCGCGTCGTGAAGGGCGGGCCCATCGCCTGGCCGCGCGGTGAAACGGCCGACAGCATCTTCACGATCGGCAATGCACGGCCGCTGGAACAGGCCTTGCAACATGCCACGAGCGAGATGCTACGCTGGCTCGAATCCGATTTCGCGCTCGACCGTGTCAGTGCCGCCCATGTGCTTGGCATGGCGGTGCGCTATGACATTGGCAATGTCTTCAACCCCGCCTTTACGGTGGCCTGCCGGCTCGACAAATCACTGGTCGCGTCCTTCGCGCGGCGGGCGTAACTTCACGGCATGGTCAGAATCATCGGGCTGGATCCGGGCCTGCGGCACACGGGATGGGGAGTCATCGACGCGGAGGGCTCACGCCTCGTTTATGTCGCTGACGGCGCGGTGCATTCCGATGCGGATGCGCCACTGGCCGAGCGCCTGCTGCAAATCCATGTGCAGCTTCTCGCGGTGCTGAAGGAATTTGGGCCAGAGGAAGCGGCGATCGAGGAAACCTTCGTCAATGTCGATGCCCGCTCGACCCTCAAGCTGGGGCAGGCGCGGGGTGCTGTGATGCTCGCTCCCGCCAGCCTCAAGATCACCGTTGCAGAATATGCCCCCAACCAGATCAAGAAATCGGTGGTCGGGGCAGGCCATGCCGAGAAAGGGCAGGTCAAGCACATGGTCAAACTGCTGCTGCCCAAGGCGCGCCTGGTCACGGCGGATTCAACCGACGCACTTGCCATCGCCATCACCCATGCCCATCACCGGGGGGCCCGAAGCCTGGCCGCCGAACTGGCGCGTTCTTGACTTGTTCTCATTTTCGTGAGAGAGTAATACCCGAGGTATTACTTATGCGCATGACGTCCAAAGGCCAGGTGACCATCCCCAAGCAAGTGCGGGACAAGCTTGGCCTGAGGCCCGGTGATGAGGTTGGATTCCGGGAAGAGGGGCAAGCGATGATTGTCGAAAAGGCTGGAGATCTGAAGCATGGGAATGCCGGCGCGCAACTGGTCAGGGCGCTGCGGGGCAAGGGCCCGCTGCTGAGACAGGGGCGGCCACTGATGACGTCGGAGGATGTCATTGAATTGACGCGTGGACGGCCGTTGAATGTCGACGACACTCCTTGACACCAATGTGCTGATTGATGTGCTCGAGGATCGTCCTGTCTGGGGCGACTGGAGCGTCAGGCAAATTGAAGCATCTGCCATGATTGGCGACCTCGTCATCAACCCGGTGATCTACGCGGAAGCCTCTACACCCTATTCGCCGCAGACAGCATTTGACGAGAGTGTCAACGCGGCCTGGCTGCGGCGCGAGGAATTGCCTTGGGATGCGGCATTCCTCGCTGGCAAGGTCCATGCTCGCTATCGCGAGAAAGGTGGTCAGAGAACGTCCACGCTGCCGGATTTCTTCATCGGTGCCCATGCGTCCGTGAAAGGCTATCGTCTGCTGACGCGGGATGCAGCGCGCATACGGGCCTATTTTCCGGATGTTGACGTCATCGCGCCGGACACGCACCCATGAAGGCCGTGGCATGATCGGAAAACTCAAGGGACGGATTGATGAAACGGGAGCCGACTTCGCCATGGTCGATGTCGGCGGGGTGGTCTATTTCGTCTCATGTTCGGCCAAGACGCTCGCGGCCCTGCCGGTGGGTGAGTTCGCCGAAGTCCACACCGAAATGCTGGTGAGCCAGGATGCCATCCGGCTGGTGGGCTTTGCCACGCCACTTGAAAAGGAATGGTTCAAGCTGTTGCAGACGGTGCAGGGCGTGGGCGCGCGCGTGGCGCTTGCCATCCTTTCAGTGCTGGGACCTTCCGATCTCGCCAGCGCCATCGCGCTGCAGGACAAGGCGATGATCGGGCGGGCCAATGGCGTCGGCAAGAAGCTTGCGGAACGCATCATGCTGGAACTCAAGGACAAGGCCCCGGCCTATACGGCCGCCGACATCGGCCTTTCGCATGTTGCCGCAGAGCTTGCGGCGCCGAAATCGACGGCAATCACCGATGCAGTCTCGGCCCTTACAAACCTGGGATATGGCCAGGTGCAGGCTGCACAGGCAGTCTCGGCGGCAATCAGGAAGTCAGGAGATGACCTGCCCACCGAGAAACTGATCCGGCAGGCGCTGAAGGAACTGGCGGCGGGATGATGCGCTCAGTTCTCAACACCGAGAAGAAGCCCGAGGACGCGCTGGACACGCAGCTTCGGCCGCAGCGCCTTGATGCGTTCATCGGCCAAACGAAGCAGAAGCAGAACCTGAAGGTGTTCATCGCGGCGGC
>CAZUKI010000055.1:0-7701 GCA_964620785.1 uncultured Aestuariivirga sp. | reverse complement strand
CCTGCGGCGCGCAGCGTCAAGATCGACCTGGCAAAGTTCACGCTGATCGGTGCCACGACGCGGACGGGGCTTCTCACCACGCCACTGCGCGACCGCTTCGGAATTCCGGTCAGGCTGGAATTCTATGGCGAAGACGAGTTGCTGGAAATCGTGACGCGCGGGGCGCGCATCCTGCAGCTTGCGGTCACCGATGATGGGGCGCGCGAAATCGCCAGGCGGGCCCGCGGCACGCCGCGCATCGCGGGCCGCTTGCTGCGCCGCGTGCGCGACTTCGCCAGTGTTGACGGCAATTCGCGCGTTGATTCACGAATTGCCGACAAGGCCTTGAAAGCGCTCGATGTTGACCTCGCGGGCCTCGACGCGTTGGACCATCGTTACCTCAACTGCATTGCCCTCAATTTCGGAGGCGGGCCGGTTGGCATCGACACCATCGCGGCCTCGCTCTCTGAGTCGCGTGATGCCATCGAGGATGTGGTGGAGCCCTATCTCCTGCAGCTTGGCTTTCTCAACCGCACGCCGCGCGGCAGGCTTCTGACGCACCATGCTTTCCGGCACCTGGGGCTTGCAGTGCCCAACCGGCCGGAGATCATGCAAGGCGTGCTGCCATTGGGTGAGGACGATGCTTGAGGGTCGGATCGAGGGCGGCATCCACCGCCTGGACGTTCGCGTCTATTATGAGGACACGGATTTCTCCGGCAATGTCTATCATGCCAACTATCTCAAGTTCTGCGAGAGGGCGCGCTCTGATTTCCTGCGCGTGCTCGGCCTCGACCAGACGGCGATGTTTGCCGAAGGTGCTGCCTTCGTGGTGCGGCGGATGAATTGCGATTTTCTCAAGCCTGCCAGGTTCGATAACCTGCTGGTGGTGGAAACCACACCGGGCGAGGCGGCGGGTGCCCGCTTCGAGCTTCACCAGAAGGTTCTGCGCGGCGAAGAGATTCTGTTCACGGCAGAGGTGACGGCGGTGCTGGTGGACCAGAAGGGCAGGCCCAGGCGGCTCACGCCGGAACTTGTGAAGGCCATGGCGCTGTTATCCTAACCAATTGTTAACCATGAGGTTTCAACACGAAATCGAGGCCGGGTTAGAGTCCGGCAAGAGACTGCCGATTCGTGGAAAACAGCCGATGTGCCGCAGAATCGACAGAATTCGACGGTTTACGCGGGGACGGGGACAGCACCCGGCGCTCGCGGGCAGGCAGCACGCAGAAGACGGGGAAAAACGGCTTCATGGAACAACAGATCACTGAAACGGCGGGCAGCGCTGCTGCCCAAATCTCGCTCTGGCATCTTGTGGCGCAGGCCTCATGGCCGGTCTTCATGGTGATGATCGGCCTCGGCCTCGCCTCGATCTGGTGCTGGGCCATCATTTTCGAGAAGTTCATTGCCTTCCGCAAGGAACACGCGGCCAATGACCGCTTCGAGACCGCCTTCTGGTCCGGCCAGTCGCTGGATGATCTCTACCACACGGTGAATGCGCGCGGCACCGCCGGCATGGCATCCATCTTCATCGCCGCCATGCAGGAATGGAAGCGCAGCCAGGGCGCGGCTATGCGCGCAGGCTTTGCTGGTGTGCAGAAGCGCATCGAGAAGGTCATGGATGTGCAGATCCAGAAGGAGATGGGCGGCCTTGAGGCGCGGCTTCTGTTTCTTGCCACCGTTGGTTCGGCGGGACCCTTCATCGGCCTGTTCGGAACGGTCTGGGGCATCATGACGTCATTTCAGGGCATCGCCAATTCCGGGCAGACCAACCTTGCCGTGGTGGCGCCGGGCATCGCCGAGGCGCTTTTTGCCACGGCCATCGGCCTCGTGGCTGCCATACCGGCGACAATTTTTTACAACATGTATTCCAATGACGCGGCCAAGGTTCAGTCGCGTCTCGAGAATTTCGCTGATGAGTTCTCGGCCATCATTTCACGCCAGCTTGACGAGAGAGCGTAGACGGCCATGGGTGCTTCCGGTGTTGGCAAAACCATCAATTCAAGGCGCGGGCGGCGCGGCTCGCGCCATGGCGCCATCAGCGAAATCAACGTCACGCCGCTGGTTGACGTGATGCTGGTGTTGCTGATCGTCTTCATGGTGGCAGCACCGCTGATGACGGTGAGCGTTCCCGTGGACCTGCCCAAGACCAACGCCAGGCCGAGCCCCAGTCCCACCAAGCCCCTGACGATCACCGTCCAGAATGCCGATACGCTGTTCCTGGAAGAAGAGCAGCTGCCGCGCGAGCAGCTGCTGCAGAAGCTTTCGGCAATCGCCAAGGCTGGCCTCAATGAACAGCTCATGGTGCGGGCCGACCAGAAGGTGCCCTATGGTGACATCATGAAGGTCCTGGGTGACCTCAATGGCGCGGGCTACAGCAAGGTTGGCCTTGCCACGCTGCCGCTCGACCCGCTTGCGCCAACAGGTGGCAACTAGCGCCATGAAACGCAGCGCCCTGGCATCGGTGTCATTTCATGCGCTGATCATCGCCGTGGCACTCTTTGGCCTGCCCGGCATTGCTCCTCCCGACATCAAGCCGGTCGAGGCAATCCAGGTCGACATCTCGAACATCACCGACTCAACCAAGCTCAAGGCACAGTCAACGAGCGAAGAGAAACCTTTGGAAAAGCCGAAGCCAAAGGTTTCGGAAGCCGAAAAGAGCACGAAGCCCGTCGAGAAGGTTGCTGAAGAAAAGAAATACGCCGCCGTGCAACCTGCCAAGCAGGAGCCTGAACCGCAGCCCGATCCGCAACCCAAGCCCGAGCCGAAGGCCGAAGAACAGCCGCTCGATTCTGATCCGCTGAAGCAGATCATCGAGGAAGAGCAGAAGAAGGCCGATGAGCTGAAGAAGATCGAAGAGGAAAAGAAGAAGCAGCAGGAAGAAGAAAAGAAGAAGAAGGCAGAGGAAAAGAAGAAGAAGGAAGAAGAGAAAAAGAAGAAGGAAGCCGACGCCCAGAAGAAGCTCGAGGCGGACATGAAGAAGCGCAAGCTGGATACGGCGGCGCTTGAGGAGATGTTCAAGGACACGAGTAGCGAAGAGCAGACGGCGACGCTCAAGAAGAACGAGCAGACAGGAACACCCGAAAAGGGCAAGAACAACGTGCAGGGCGATGATGCAGAACTTGCAGCCACGCTCATCGATGCCCTGCGCCAGCGCCTCGCGGAATGCTGGACCGTGCCACCTGGCGCGCGCGAGGCTGCGGTCAGCGTCAAAGTCAGGTTCAACCTGACGCGCGATGGCAGGGTGGAGGGATTGCCCACCGTCATCGGTGGCGGCTTCGGCGATGCCCTGGCCCAGGCGACGGCGCAATCAGCCATTTCCGCAGTGATGGAATGCCAGAGCTATGATTTCCTGCCAAAAGACCGCTATGACATGTGGCAGGAAATCACCGTCAATTTCACGCCGGACATGATGTCTGGCTAAAGGAACCCCCAAGGACTATGAACTTCGTGATGCGGCCATCGACATTTCTCCCGACACTCCTGACTTGTTTCATGCTTGCGCTGGCCTTTGCGCTGCCGGGGCGGGCGCTGGAGGTCGATGTGACGGGGGGCAAGATCAACCCACTGCCGATTGCCATCGTGCCGTTCCTCTCGGATGGTGCGACCGGTGACATCGCCGCCGAAATGTCGGGCGTCATTGCCAATAACCTCGGCCGCTCCGGCTATTTCGATCCGTTGTCGCCGGACACCTATACGGAACAGTTCGGAAGCGTGGAGCAGGCTCCCAATTTTGGAAGCTGGCAGGCAATCAAGGCCCGGGCCCTCGTGGTGGGTTCGGCCGTGCAGGAAGGCGGAAAGATCCGCGCTTCCTTCAAGCTCTATGACGTGAACTCCGGGCAGATGCTGGCGAGCCAGAACCTTGCCGCTTCACCCAAGCTGGCACGGCGCATGGCGCACCGCATTTCAGACCAGATCTACACGGCACTGACCGGCTTCGGCGGTTACTTCGATACGCGCATCGTCTTCATCAACGAGACAGGTGAAAAATCGGCGCGCATCAAGCGGCTCGCCATCATGGACCAGGATGGTTTCAATCCGCGTGAGCTGCCGGTTGGCGGTGACCTGATCCTGACGCCGCGCTTTTCTCCGACATCGAATGAAGTGACCTACATGTCCTTCGATACCGGAACGCCGCGGGTCTATATCTACAACATCGATACAAGGCAGAAGGAAATCGTCGGCGATTTCCCCAACATGAGCTTTGCGCCGCGTTTCTCGCCGGACGGCAGCCAGGTGATCATGAGCCTGCAGAGCGATGATGGCAACTATTCGAACCTTTTCGACATGAGCCTGCAATCGCGCAAGCTGCGCCAGCTCACCGATGTGCAGGCGATCAACACTGCACCGTCGTTTTCTCCCGATGGTTCGCAGATCGCGTTTGAATCCGATCGTGGCGGCACGCAGCAGATCTATATGATGAGTGCCCGCGGTGGCGGTGCCAACCGCATCAGCTTTGGCAAGGGCCGCTACTCCACGCCGGTGTGGTCGCCGGATGGGCAGTGGATCGCCTTCACCAAGAATTATGACGGCAAGTTTGCCATCGGCGTCATGCGGCCCGATGGTTCGGGTGAACGCATCCTCACCGAAGGCTTCCACAATGAAGGTCCCACCTGGGCGCCCAACAGCCGCGTCATCATGTTCTTCCGTGAATCAGGTGGCCAGCAGGGCGGGGCACAGCTCTTCTCGGTGGATGTGACCGGTTACAACGAGCAGCGCGTGAAGACACCGGGCTTTGCATCGGACCCTGCCTGGTCACCAAGGCTTAACTAAGTTTCCACACTCAGGATTAACGGGCTTAAGGATAAGAGACCGTCAACGAGAAGGGCCGGGGGGCCTTACTCTGATTGGTGGATTGTTAATCATGATAAACTCTCAGACGACGGCTATGAAACTTGTGCTTGCCCTGTGTTGCGCGCTGGCGCTCGGGGCCTGTTCCAAGAAGAATCCGGCAAATCTCGAAGCGGGCATGGGTGGTGCTGGCTCCGGCCTTTCGGGCAGCGAGGCCCAGGTGCCGGGCTCGGCAGCGGACTTTTCAACCAATGTCGGTGATCGCGTGTTCTTCGCGATGGACCAGACGACGCTTTCGCCCGAGGCGCGCGACACGCTTGAGAAACAAGCGCAGTGGTTGCAGCAATATCCCGGTGTGGAAGTCCAGGTCGAAGGCCATGCCGATGAACGCGGCACGCGCGAATACAACATCTCGTTGTCGGCAAGGCGCGCCACGGCCGTTCGCAATTTCCTGATTTCACAAGGGGTTCCATCTGAACGCATCTCTTCCATTGCCTATGGCAAGGAACGCCCTGCGGCATTTTGTGATGCCGAGGAATGTTGGTCACAAAATCGCCGCGCTGTGACGGTTATTACCTCCGGCGCGCGCACAAGCTGATGGGCCAAGTGTACACCGCTTGGGGTACTTTGTGTGCAAGAGTTGACCACCGCGCTTGTGTGCGGTGGTTTTTTGTGCAACGCGAAAACCAGATTCCGGCGAATCGTAGGGTTGATGTATCCCCTTGGGGCGGTTCACTGACATGAAGGAGTGGGATTGATGATGGCGCAGTCTGCGGGCCTCAAGACAGTGGCCCTGTTGAGTTGTTTTCTGGCCCTTGCGGCCTGTTCGAAGAAGAACACCCCGGACCTTGATCCGGGCAGCGGCCTTTCGGGCGGTGCGGACAATGCCCCTCCGGGCTCGAAGGCCGATTTCGACACAAACATCGGAAATGTCGTGTACTATCTTGTTGACCAGTCCACGCTGACGCCGGAGGGCCGTGATACGCTGTCTCGCCAGGCGCAGTGGCTGCAGCAGTACAGCAATGTCACGGTGCAGGTCGAAGGCCACGCTGACGAGCGCGGCACGCGCGAATACAACATCTCGTTGTCGGCGCGGCGCGCCACGGCCAGCCGCAACTTCCTGATTTCACAGGGTGTCGATGGCAGCCGGGTGTCCTCGATTGCCTATGGCAAGGAGCGTCCTGCAGAACTGTGCGATGCGGAAGAATGCTGGTCGAAGAACCGCCGCAGCGTCACCGTGATCACTGGCGGCACCAACTAGGCATTGCAGTTGTTGCCGCACGGCAACAGTTGGGGTGGCATGCAACGGCTTCAGTGCCGGGGCCGCAATTTCACCGTGTTCTGCCGCCAAGCGTAGCCCATGAACCAACCTGATTGGATTTAACCATGTACAAGCGCAGTCTTTTCGCCCTTGTCCTGCTTGCGGGAACGGCCCTGCCGGCCGCCTCTCAGGATATCGCGACGCGAATCCTCACACTCGAAAACCAGATCCGCCAGCTCACGGGCCAGATCGAAGAACTGAACCATTCCGTGCAGCAGCTGCAGCAGCAGTCAGGTGCACCCAAGCAGTCGGGTGCGCTGGAGCAGCAGGCACCGCAGCAGCCCGCGAAGCCACTGCAACAGGCCCAGCAGAAGCCGACCCTCAAGTCATTGGCCGAGGCCCCGGCGCCGGGCGAGGGCATTGAACAGATCGGCGAACCAGCCCAGCCGAAGAAGCAGCAGGCAGTCATCCTCGGTGGTGATAGCCAGATGACGCTTGATGATGGCGGACAGTCGGCGAGTAACGGACAGGGCGGCGATACGATCGAGACCGAGCCCGCTATCGGCGAGCAGATGTCGCAGGCCGTTGTTCCAGGAACGCAGGGGCAGGTGATCGACGGCACGCAACAGCAGGGCGTGGTGATCGACGGAACCCAGCAGGGCGATGCCATCGAGCAGGTTTCACTCACGCCGCAGACCGAAACGCCCGAAGCACTTTACGAGCGCTATTATGAGGCGCAGTTGCGCAAGCGCTACGACGAGGCGGAAGCGGGCTTCAATGATTTCCTGCAGAAGTATCCTGACAACGGACTGGCAGGCACGGTGCAGTACAGGCTCGGCGAGGTGTTCTACGCCCGCAGCGATTTCCGTGCCGCGGCTTCGAGCTTCCTCAAGGGCTACACCCAGTATCCCAAGAGCAGGCGGGCACCAGACAGCCTGTTGATGCTTGGCGTGTCGCTCAAGAAACTGGGCGAACAGGAAAAGGCGTGCGATGCCCTGGGCTCGGTTGCCAATGAGTTTCCGAGAGCCGTTGAAGCCAAGAAGAAGGCCCAGGCCGAATACAAGCGTGCCGGCTGCTGAGCCAGACACTGCAGAAACCAACTTCGGCGCTGCAGAGCTGAAGGATTTGTTCAATGGCCTCGCCGGAACCCCGGCGGTGGCCATTGCCGTTTCAGGGGGCAGCGATTCAACGGCGTTGCTGCATCTGGTGCGGGAATGGCACAGCAATGAGGGCGCGCATGTGCGGCTGGTGGCACTGACGGTTGACCACGGCCTTCGCACTGGCAGTGCCGAGGAGGCCGCGAAGGTGGCGGCGGACTGCGCGCGCTGGGGCATTGCCCATCACACATTGCACTGGATGGGCGAGAAGCCCCAGACCGGCATCCAGGCCAAGGCGCGGGAAGCGCGCTACGACCTGCTCACGCGCTGGTGCAGGGCCCACGGCTTTGCGGTGCTGCTGACGGCCCACACGGCTGATGACCAGGCCGAGACGGTGCTGATGCGAAGCCGGCGCACGCAGACGCCGGCAAGCCTTGCTGGCATCTGGCCGGAGCGCGATTGGAATGGCACGAAAGTGATGCGGCCGCTTCTCTCGGTGCGACGGCAGGCGCTGCGGCAGTTTCTTGCCATGCGCGGCATCGGCTGGAGCGAGGATCCCAGCAACACCAATGAGCG
>CAZUKI010000054.1:11577-13458 GCA_964620785.1 uncultured Aestuariivirga sp. | reverse complement strand
TTCCTGCTCGGCTTCATCGAGAGCATGGCCGATTTCGGCAATCCGCTCGTCCTCAGTGGCAACTTCGATGTCCTGTCGACGGAAATCTTCTTTGCCATTGTCGGCGCCCAGAACGACGCCGGCCGTGCCGCCGTCCTCGCCATGGTGCTCTTGTTCTTCACCCTGATGGCATTTTACCTGCAGCGCTTCTGGCTCGGGAAAAAGTCTTACACGACTTTGACCGGCAAGGGTGACAGCGGACACCATCCCCTGCTTCCAGCGCCGTTCCGCTATGGCCTGCTTGCCGTTGCCGGGTTCTGGAGCCTGTTCACGCTGGTTGTCTATTTCATCATCGTTTACGGAAGTTTCGTTGAGGTCTGGGGATTGAAGAACAACCTGACCTTCAATCATTATGTCAGGGCCTTTGGCATTGGCTGGACCGATTTCGGCATCCACTTCAGCGGCGCGGCCTGGGACAGCTTCTGGACGACATTGCAGATATCGGCGATCTCTGCCCCGCTGACTGCCGCGATCGGGCTCTTGACCGCCTATCTCCTTGTCCGCCAGCGCTTCGCCGGCAAGGATGCCTTCGAGTTCACGACAATGCTCAGTTTCGCGGTGCCGGGAACAGTGATCGGCGTTTCCTACATCGTCGCCTTCAACGTGCCGCCCATTGAACTCACCGGCACTGGCCTCATCCTCGTCCTGAGTTTCATCTTCAGGAACATGCCAGTGGGCGTGCGGGCAGGCGTTGCCTCAATGTCGCAACTCGACAAGAGCCTCGACGAGGCGTCGCTGACGCTCGGTGCCAACAGCTGGCAGACATTCCGCAAGATCATCCTGCCGCTGCTGCGGCCTGCGATACTTGCAGCACTGGTCTATTCCTTCGTGCGTGCCATGACGGCGATCAGCGCTGTGATCTTTCTTGTCAGCGCCCGCTACGACATGGCGACCAGCTATATCATCGGCCGCGTCGAGAACAATGATTACGGCCTGGCCATTGCCTATTCGACTGTGCTGATCCTCGTGATGTTCGCAGCCATCGGCTTGTTCCAGCTTCTTGTCGGCAAGCGCCAGCTTGGCCGGCGCTTCGATCAATCACGCACCAACTGGGAAGCAGGCGGATAGCAGATGACACTCAAGGGCAAGGCATCATCGGTGGTATTCGAGCATGTCTCGAAGCTCTATGGCGGCACCGTGAAGGCTGTTGACGACATCTCGCTCGATGTTGAGGCCGGCAAGCTGGTGACGCTGTTGGGTCCATCGGGCTGCGGCAAGACCACCACGCTGCGCATGATCGCCGGGCTTGAGATGGCGAGCGCCGGGCGGATTCTCATTGGCGACGTCGATGTGACAAAGCTGCCGGCTACCGACCGCGATGTCAGCATGGTCTTCCAGTCCTATGCCCTGTTCCCCCATATGAGTGTGGACCAGAATGTCTCCTATGGCCTCAAGCTGTCGGGATATTCACGCGATGAAGTGCGAGATCGCGCCGAAGCGGGTCTGGCGCTTGTTGGGCTCAAGGGTTACGGCGCCCGCATGCCGGGCGAATTGTCAGGTGGGCAGCAGCAGCGCGTGGCGGTGGCCCGCGCCCTGGTGCTCGAACCGCAGGTTCTGCTCTTTGACGAACCACTGTCCAATCTCGATGCCAAGCTCCGGCGGCGGGTGCGCGAAGAGATCCGCGACATCCAGACATCGCTTGGCCTGACTGTCGTCTATGTGACGCACGACCAGGAGGAGGCCCTGGCCGTCTCCGACAAGATCATCGTCATGAACAATGCCGTCATTGCCCAGACCGGGACACCGCGTGAGCTTTACGAAGCGCCAGCCACGGCCTTTGTTGCCGACTTCATCGGCGAGGCAAACATCATTCCATGCGAGATCGTTGCGGTGAAGGATGGC
>CAZUKI010000054.1:6293-11477 GCA_964620785.1 uncultured Aestuariivirga sp. | reverse complement strand
GCGATCAGCTTTTCGGAGGATGGCCCGGTCCTGCTGCCGGAGTGAATGCCGCCCGCGCCAGCCGTTCGATGTCTGGATAGACACCCGGCGCGCCCGTAATGATGAGGCTGCCCTGGCGCAGGATCTCCTGGCTTCCCACCATATGCGTGTGCCCACCCGCTTCGCGCACCATGAGCAGGCCCGCAAGGCAGTCCCAGGCATTCATGTGCTGTTCGACATAGCCAAGCAGGCGGCCGGAGGCGACATAGGCCAGCATGATGGCGCCCGAGGCATTGCGGAAGAAGAGGCCACCCTCCGCCATGAGGTCTTGAATGAAGTTGACGGCCGGCTGCCAGGGCACGCGGTTCGAGAGCCCCACGCCAACTGAACCCTGGGTGAGTGTCGTGACCTGCGATGCAGTCATCGGTTTCCCGTTGAGGGTCGCACCTCCGCCAAGGCTTGCCGCGAAGGTTTCCCCGGCATTGGGATCGTGAATTGCGCCAGCGATGGTGTGGTCATCCTTCACGCAGGCGACCACGACGCTCCAGGCCGGAATACCGTTGACGAAGTTTGCCGTGCCATCGATCGGATCGAGCACCCATGTGTATCCGGAGGTTCCCGCCGTGAGTCCGTGCTCTTCGCCAAGGATGCCGTCATGGGGGAAGGCTTTCGCTATCTCTGCCCTGAGAAAGGTTTCGAGATCGCGATCAGCCTCTGAAACCATGTCCTGGTGGCCTTTGCTGGTGACTGTCAGGTCTCCCAGCCTGGCAAAATAGCTCATCCCAAGCGTGCCCGCCTGCACGGCAATGGCCTGCGCCAGGCGAAATCTTTGCTGAATTGCGTCTTCCATATGCTTGCGGACTCATGAAACGGGTGCGTGCCGGCCAGATGCACGCAGGGTTAGTTGGATTGGCTACCACCGACAAATGCTTTCTCCAAAACGTGGTGCCTTGCAAGGCAACTGCTTTTGCAGTGCAGCGACGATTTCCGTTGACTCTGGAGGCCATATGAAAAATATTTCACTACAAGAAAAAAAATTCAAAGCGACCTGGGAGGGTCTGTGAACCAGATTTCCACGCCCATGCATTCCGACGACGAGTCGGCACTCGCCGCCCGTGCGGCGTGGCTGCATTTCGCCGGCGGCAAGACGCAGGGCGAAGTTGCCGAGATTCTCAGGATGCAGAGCACCAAGGCGCACCGGCTCATTGCCCGCGCCCGCTCGGAGCGGCTCATCCGCGTCTTCGTGGAAGGTCCCATTGCCGGCTGCATCGCCCTTGAAGAGCAGCTCAAGCAGTTGTTTCATCTGGGCCATTGCGAGGTTGTGCCCAATATCGATGACGGTGCATTGCCGTTGCGCACGCTTGCCAACGCGGGCGCCCGCTTCCTGCGCAACATGATTGAATCAGACCGGTATCACCTCGTTGGTGTCGGTCATGGCCGCACTCTCGCTGCTGCCGTTGACATGTTGCCGACCATCAAGGCCGGCCGGACCAGTTTCGTTTCCCTGCTTGGCGGCCTCACCCGCCGCTTTGCCGCAAGCCCGTTCGACGTGATCCATCGTCTGGCGGAACGGACCGGCGCCGAGAGTTACGTCATGCCGGTGCCGTTCTTTGCCAACACCGTCAAGGACCGCGAAGTGCTGGAATCGCAGTACGGCGTTTCCCATGTCATACGCATGGCGAGGACCGCCGACATCTACATTGCCGGCATTGGCGAGGTGGACCGCAAAAGCTTTATCGCCACGGGCGGCATGGTCGATGAGGACGATGTTGAGTCCGTGGTGAATTCCGGCGCCTGTGCCGAAATCCTTGGCCACTTCTTCAACAGGGATGGGGAGAACATGCCTCATCCCCTGACCGACCGCGCCATGGGCCCGCGCCTGAGTGACTTGAGGTCACACAACATCGTCGCCCTCGTTGGCGGCACTTCGAAGACCCTTGCAACACGCGCCATTCTCGAAAGTGGCCTGCTGCATGGCCTGATTACCGACGAGGCGACGGCACGCCGGCTTGTCGGCGGCAAACCGGGTGCAGCACCCGGAAAGAAGAACGGGAAATCCGCACCGGGGTGACATCACCAAGCACTTGAGTACAAAAACGGAGGAAACCAAAATGTACGACAAGGAAAAGGGACTATTCGAGGCGTTTGTCGCTGGAAAGATGAGCCGGCGTGAACTGTTGAAATCCACCGGAAAGCTGGGCCTCTCCGCAAGCGCCTCCGGATTTCTGCTCACCGCTGCCCAGACCAGGGCAATGGCCGCTGACTTCGACTGGACGAAGTACAAGGGCACAAAGCTCAAGCTGCTGCTCAACAAGCATCCCTATGCCGACGCCATGATCGCCAACATCGAGACCTTCAAGACGCTGACGGGCATCGATGTTGCCTGGGACATCTTCCCGGAAGACGTCTATTTCGACAAGGTGACTGCAGCACTTTCAGCAGGCTCCGGCGAGTATGACGCCTTCATGACCGGCGCCTACATGACCTGGACCTATGGTCCGGCGGGATGGATCGACGACCTCAACGAGTACATCAAGGATCCTGCCAAGACCAATCCGAACTACAACTGGGATGACGTGCTGCCGGGTCTTCGTGCCTCCACATCCTGGAACGGCGTTCCGGGCGGAGAGCTCGGTTCTGCCGATGCCAAGCAATGGTGCACACCGTGGGGCTATGAGCTCAACAACATCTCCTACAACAAGAAGATGTTCGACAAGGTGGGCGTTGTCCCCCCGAAGAACATCGACGAGATGGTGACAACCGCCGCCAAGCTGACCAAGGACCTCGGTGGCCCCTACGGCATCGGCGTGCGTGGATCGCGGTCTTGGGCCTCGATCCACCCGGGCTTCCTGTCGGGCTATGCCAACTTCGGCGAGAAGGACTTCAACGTCGCCGATGGCAAGCTGAAGGCTGCCATGAACTCCGCCGGTTCGAAGGACTATCACAAGAAGTGGGTCCAGATGATCCAGGAGTCTGGTCCGAAGGATTGGGCCAACTACACCTGGTATCAGGTCGGCACCGACCTGGGTGCCGGTGCTTCCGCCATGATCTTTGACGCTGACATTCTGGGCTACGTCATGAATGGCGGCGACAACAAGGAGAAGGGCAACCTGGGATATGCGCCATTTGCGGCAAACCCGGCGGCGGCGGCCCCGACCCCCAACGTCTGGATCTGGTCGCTTGCCATGGCATCGGCCGGAAAGCAGAAGGATGCCACCTGGCACTTCCTGCAATGGGCAACATCCGTCGAGCACGACCTGTTTGGGGCGCGCAAGATGGACTTCGTGAACCCCGTTCGCGCCTCGGTCTGGAAGGATGAGGAGTTCCGCAACCGCATCGACAAGTCCTATCCGGGATATCTGAACCAGCATGACGTCTCGGCGCCCGGCGCGAAGATCTACTTCACCGCCCAGCCGCTGTTCTTTGACCTCACGACCCTGTGGTCGGAGAATCTGCAGAAGATGGTCGCCAAGGAAATCCCGGTCGATGAAGGACTGGACAAGATGGCAGCCGAAATGGATGCCAAGCTGGCCGAAGCAGGCCTCGGCTAGGCACTCCAAGTTGCGCGTGGGGTGGCTCCTCCCTGGGACCCCACGCGCCGCTCAATCCACTTGAATGATACGCCCCGATTTGGTTGCTTGAGACATGAAACCGCACGCCGTCGCAGCCGGAGGGCCGGCAAGGCAGAGCCGCTTCTTTCGCCGCGCGTTGCCCTATTTTCTCAGCCTTCCGGCGTTGCTCATCTGCATCGGCATCCTCATTCCCTTCTTCACCGCAGTCTATTACTCGATGCTGCGCTATCGCCTGAACCTGCCGGCGATGAAGGGGTTCATCTGGTTCGACAACTATCTCAACTTCTTCAGCGACGCGAAATTCTGGAACACCCTCAAGATTTCGCTGACCTATGCCGGCCTGACAGTGGTCCTGGAATTGCTGTTGGGCCTTGGTATCGCGCTTCTCCTGCAGAGGCGCAGCCGCTTCAACAATTTCGTGTCCATCCTCCTGCTCCTGCCGCTCATGACGGCTCCAGCCCTCGCTGCCCTGATGTGGAAGCTGATGACCAATCCGAATTTCGGCATCCTGAGCTATCTCGTGTCGTTGATCGGCTTTCCTGACATGAAGTGGGGTTCTGATCCGGCAACGGCCCTGTTCACTGTGACGCTGGTCGATGTCTGGGTCTACACGCCGTTCATGATGATCCTGCTCCTCGCGGGGTTGCGCTCGCTGCCGCCGGCACCTTTCGAGGCGGCGGCGCTGGATGGTGTCCCACGCTCATTCGTGTTCTTCCGCATCACCTTGCCGATGCTGATGCCCTACATCTTGACCGCCACACTTTTCCGCCTTCTCGATTCCATCCAGCAGTTCGACATCATCTATGCGATGACCCAGGGCGGGCCGGGAGACAAACTGCTGGTCTTCCAGGTTCAGGCTTATCTGGACTTCTTCCAGGCAACCAATGTCGGCAGGTCAGCGGCATTGATGATCATTCTCTGGGCGATCACCTATGCGCTCTCGAATGTCTTCATCAAGCAATGGCTGAGGCTGCGCGAACGTGCGCACGGGGTGGCTTGAGCAATGGACCATACCTCAACCCTTGAAAAATTCATTCGCGGCATCCTGCTCGCCCTGGTCATCATATTTTTCATGTTTCCCATTGCCTGGATCTTCCTGATGTCGTTCCAGACAAACGAGTCCATTCTCCGCATTCCGCCCTCGCTGCACTTCAGCCCGACGCTGGACAATTACATTGCGCTGGTCACCGGCGAAATGCGGACAGCGGCAGGCTCGCTTCAGCTCGACTTCATGAAGAACCTGTGGAATTCGGTCCTGCTGTCTTCGGTTTCAGTTGTGGTGGCGCTGATCCTCGGCGTTCCGGCGGCCTACGCATTTGCCCGCTTCAGGTTCCGCCTCGGCGAAGACATTGCATTCACCCTTCTGTCGTTCAGATTTGCCCCGCCCCTGCTGGTCCTCCTGCCGCTGTCGCTCTATTTCAAGACGCTCGGCCTCACCAATACCTACATTGGCCTGATCTGGGTCTATCAGTTGATCTGCCTGCCGCTCATTCTCTGGATCGTGCGCGGCTACTTTGAGGATCTGTCGCCGGACATCGAACATGCGCACCGCATCGCCGGTTACAACTGGTTTCAGACCTTCTGGAAGATCGCCATACCCTTGGCCCTTCCCGGCATCGCCGCCGCTGGCCTT